>JASFPU010000030.1:0-12164 GCA_050115855.1 Holophagae bacterium | reverse complement strand
CACGACGCAGTGTTCCGAGCACGCGATCGACGTCGGCCAGGGCCGAGTCGACCCCCGCCGAGTGCACGGCGGTCGAGTGCTCGACCTGGGCACCGGGCTCGAAGGTCAGACGGCCACTGTTCGCCAGCGGGTAGAAGAACGCGTGTGGCGGACGGCCGATGCGCGGCCGAATGTCGCCCCGATCGCTCGCGATGTCGTCGATCACCTGGACGACCCCGGTTCCACCGGGCCGGGTGAGCCGGAGCCTCGCCCGCGGTTGGCCGCCGGCGCCGACCTTGATCGGGAAGAACTCGGGCTCGAGCCCGACGTTCCCGACGCCATCCGCGCCCGACGGCGTCGGGAACGCGGTCAACCCGGCGCGGATCAGCGCCTCCTCGATGGAGATGGCAGTGGATCGATCGGTGGTTGGCATCGACGCGAATGGTATCCCAGTCTGCCGGCTCGGTTCTCCCCCGGACCGGGTCAGGTGTCGAGGTCAGCGAGCATCGCCCGCTGCAGAGCGATGTTGTCACGGTGGCCCGTGAAACGAGCGGTGACCTTGCCGCGCACCGGATATCCGAGCAGGTAGAGATCACCGATGATGTCGAGGATCTTGTGGCGAACGAACTCGTCCGGAAACCGAAGCTCCGTGTTGATCACCTCGTCATCGCCGACCATGATGAAGTTGTCGAGCCGGCCACCGCCACCGAGGCCGAGCTCGTTGAGCATCTTGATGTCGCGGACGAAGCCGAACGTCCGGGCAGGAGCGATCTCTCGCCGATAGTCGTCGCAGCTGTGCAGCGTGAACTCGTAGAACTGCTCGCCGATCGGCTTCGGGTACCTCAGCAGGTAGGAGACGGAGAACACGTCGGCCGGTTCGATGATCAGAACTTTGTCGCCTTCGTCGCCGACACGCCATGTCCGATCGACGACGAGCTCCTTGACCGGACGGTCCTGATCCTCGACACCGATCTCCTCGATCCGATCGAGGAATCCGAGCGCCGAGCCATCGAGCACCGGGATCTCGCCGTGCACCTTGACCAGCAGGTTGGTGATGCCGCACGCGTGCAGCGCCGACAAGAGGTGCTCGACGGTCTTGATGTGCTCGCCCTTGCGGGTGATCGAGGTCGCGTAGTCGGTCTCCGCCACCGCATTCAAGTGGGCCGGGATCACGTTCCCGTCGGGCAGGGTCAGAAAGTGGATTCCGGTGTCTGGCGGCAGCGGTTGCAGGACCATCCCGGTCCGACCGCCCGAGTGGAGCCCGAGCCCGTAGATCACACTCGACGAGGAGACCGTCCGTTGCGGTCGGTCGGTGGTGACCAGCAGCGGCAGCTCCGGGGGTGGGTCCAGCTCGCCGACCGGTTGATGCTGGCTCGCCTCGAGAACGCCGCCGTCCGGTCCGCCACCGGTACGGCGCTCCCGAACCGCGAGCGCCTCTCGGACCGCCGCCACCGTCTGGTCGTAGGTCAGCGGTTTCTCGAGGTAGTCCTGGGCGCCCATCTTGATCGACTTCACCGCGGTCGACGAGGTCCCGTGGCCGGACATCATCACCACCAGGGCGTGGGGGTCCATCTCGAGGATCGCCTGCAACGCTTCGAGGCCATCCCGATCCGGCAGCCAGATGTCGAGGAACACCACGTCGGGCCGGTGCTCGTGGTACAGCTCGAGCGCCTCGGCACCACTCGTCGTCGTCAGGGTTCGGTACCCCTCGTCGCCGAGCACCTGGGACATGGTGGTCAGGATGCCCTGTTCATCGTCGACGATCAGAATCAGCTCGTTCATGTCCGAGAGTCTGTCGGTTTTCCCGCGGACGGTCAAGCGCTACGGAGGTCGACGGCCGGTCGGCGGGGCCGGCATGGGTGCTGTAGAATGCGCCCTTCGCGCGGAGGGCCGGAGCGATGTCGTTCAGCCAGACCGTTGATGGCCGACTGGCCATCCTGACCTCCGGGGGCGATGCCCCCGGGATGAACCCGGCGCTTCGAGCCGTCGTCCGGACGGCCCTCGATCGGGGCGTCGAGGTCGTGGCCATCAGAGAGGGATTCCAGGGTCTGGTCCGGGGCGGCCGGCACTTCCAGTCGATAAACTGGGACTCGGTCGGCGGCATTCTCCACCAGGGAGGCACGATCATCGGCAGCGCCCGCAGCGCCGAATTTCGCGAACGCACGGGCCGGCGGGCCGCCGTCCGCAACCTCATCGAGCACGACATCACCCGTCTGATCGTCATCGGCGGCGACGGCAGCCTGACCGCGGCGGATCTGCTGCACCGGGAGTGGGCCGGGCTCCACGACGAGCTGACCGCGGCCGGCGAGGTGCCGGACTCCGCCGGGGATCGTCGGAGGGAGATCGTGCTCGCCGGGCTCGCCGGCTCGATCGACAACGACTTCCACGGCACCGATATGACCATCGGCGCCGACACCGCGCTGCACCGCATCACCGAAGCGGTCGACGCACTGACCAGCACCGCGGCGAGCCACCAGCGCACCTTCGTGGTCGAGGTCATGGGTCGGAACTGCGGTTACCTGGCCCTGATGAGCGCCCTCGCAACCGGCGCGGACGCAGTCTTCATACCCGAGCGACCGCCGAGCGACGACGACTGGGCACGGCGCCTGTGCAGCCAGCTCCAGGCGGGTCGCGACGCCGGCCGTCGCGACAGCATCATCATCGTCGCCGAAGGGGCGCACGACCGCCACGGCCGGGCGATCAGCTCGAATGACGTGCGCGAGATTCTCGAACGGGGGCTGTCGGAGGAGGTCCGGCTGACCATTCTCGGCCACGTCCAGCGCGGCGGCGCGCCGAGCGCCTTCGACCGCTCGATGAGCACGCTGCTCGGCCACGCCGCGGTGCAGCAGGTGCTGGCAGCGGAACCCGGCTCCGAGCCGATGTTGATCGGAGTGCGCGACAACCGGATCCAGAGCCAACCGCTGGTCGACTGTGTCCGACGGACGCGCGACGCGACGGCCGCGATCATCGACGGCCGCCACGACGAGGCGCTCGAGCTGCGTGGCGGCAGCTTCGCCGACAACCTCGACACCCTGTCGACTCTGCTGCGCACGCTGCCGCGCCCGCCGCGCCCCGAGCAACGCCGGCTGACCGTTGCCGTGGTCCACTCCGGTGCCCCGGCGCCGGGAATGAACACTGCGGTGCGAGCGGCGGTCCGGCACGGTCTCGACACCGGCCACGTCATGCTCGGCGTCCGCAACGGCTTCACCGGTCTGATCGAGAACCGGATCGAGGAGCTCGGTTGGATGAGCGTCCGCGGGTGGACCTCGACCGGGGGGTGCGAGCTCGGCATCAATCGCAGAGTTCCGTCCGGCCGTGACTACTACGACATTGCCCGCACCATCGAGGACCGCAGCATCGACGCGCTGCTCGTCATCGGCGGCTGGTCGGGGTACCGCACCGCCTATCGGCTCCTGAGCCGGCGCGAGGCCTTCCCGGCGTTCGACATCCCCATCGTCTGCCTGCCGGCAACGATCAACAACAACCTGCCCGGCTCCGAGCTCAGCGTCGGCGCCGACACGGCCCTCAACTCCATCGTCGGTGCGGTGGACAAGATCAAACAGTCGGCCGTGGCGTCGAACCGGTGCTTCGTCGTCGAGGTCATGGGTCGCTACTGCGGCTACCTCGCATTGATGGCTGGTCTGTCGACCGGCGCCGAACGGGTCTACCTCCACGAGGAAGGGGTGACCCTCGCCGATCTCAAAAACGACCTCGACCACCTGGTCCAGGGTTTCTCGGCCGGCAAGCGGCTCGGGCTGCTGATCCGAAACGAGATGGCTAACGCGACCTACACGACGCCATTCATGGCCGCGCTCTTCGAGGAGGAGGGCAGCGACCTGTTCGAGGTCCGGCAGGCCATCCTCGGCCATCTCCAGCAGGGCGGCAGCCCGACCCCGTTCGACCGCATTCTCGCCACCCGCCTCGCCAAGCGGTGCATCTCCCACCTGACCGACGCCGCCCAGCGCGGCCGCACCGACGTCATGGCGATCGGGCTGGCGGCCGGATCGGTGCAGACCCTCAGCCTGAAGGACTTTCCGGGGCTGGTGGACGTCGAGCACCAGCGTCCGTCGCACCAGTGGTGGCTCGACCTGAGACCGATCGCCTCCATCCTGGCGCAGTCCGGACCGAAACCCAACATGGGGTCCGAGCTCTAGCCCACTCTTCATGAGCCGTCTGCCATAGCGGCCTCACCCACTGCGGCACGGGTGCAGCGTCAGGCTCGAGGCCGGCATTGACCTTTTCGATTCGGTGGTCTACATTGAGATCACGTTATATCGACGGAACATATGAGCATATGACGGAACGATGCGCACGATCGGCACCTGACGCGGTCCGCCGCACGCGGCGGGAGGTCAGGAACCCGACGTATCGGCACCGAAGCCGGGCCATCCGATCAAGGCCACGACCTGGCGTGATCGGGCGACCTGCCGGTGGCCGACGCGTCCGAGCACTGCGCACCCGCGGGGCTTTCCGGTCGATCCGGAGATGGGAGACAGCGTGAAGAAGATCGTCATTCTGGGGGGCGGGGCCGGAGGAACCATGGTGGCCAATCGTCTGCGGCGCTCGCTGCGCGAGCAGGACTGGTCGATCACCGTCATCGATCGTGACGAGTGGCACCACTATCAGCCGGGATATCTGTTCATTCCTTTCGGCCTCTACGGCAGGGACGACGTGCTCAAACCGAAACGCGAGTTCATGCCCGATGGCGTCGAGCTCGTCATCGACGAGATCACCGACATCGACCCGGTCGCCAAGGAGGTGGCAACGCGGCGGGGACGCCGGTTCGAGTACGACTTTCTCGTCGTGGCGACCGGCTGCCGGATCGTTCCCGAGGCGGTCGACGGGATGATGTCGGCGTGGGGCGACACCGTCCACACCTTCTACACCCTCGATGGTGCGGTTCGGTTGAGGGACGCCATGCACAACATGGAATCCGGCCGCGTGGTGCTCAACATCGCCGAGCTGCCGTTCAAGTGCCCCGTGGCGCCGCTCGAGTTCGTCTTCCTCGCCGACTGGTTCTTCACCGAGCGCGGCGTCCGCGACGCCATCGACATCGAGCTCGTGACACCCCTGTCGCACGCCTTCACGAAACCGAAGGCCGCCGCCGTGCTCGGCGACTTCTGCGACCGCAAGAACGTCTCCCTGGTCACCGACTTCAACATCGGCGTGGTCGACGCCGAGGGCGGCCGGATCGGCGAGCTCGGGCAGTCGGGCCGCGAGGTCGCCTTCGACCTGTTGGTGGCGATTCCGCCCAACTTCGGCGCCCAGGTCATCGAGGACTGCGACATGGACGGCGGCGGCGGCGGTTACGTTCAGACCGACAAGCAAACGCTGCGGGCGGTCGACTACGACAACGTCTACGTCGTCGGCGACGGCTCCGACATCCCGACGTCCAAGGCCGGGTCGGTGGCCCACTTCGCGTCCGAGATCCTGTGCGAGAACCTGCTGCGCGAGATCGACGGCAGGCAGCCGCTTCCCAAGTTCGACGGTCACGCCAACTGCTTCATCGAGTCCGGTTTCGAAAAGGGGATCCTGATCGACTTCAACTACGACGTCGAGCCCCTGCCGGGACGGTTCCCACTCCCTGGTGTCGGCCCGTTCGCCCTGCTCCAGGAGACCCGCACCAATCACTGGGGCAAGATGATGTTCAAGTGGATCTACTGGAACGTGCTGCTCAAAGGCGGTGACCTCCCGCTCGAGCCCCAGATGTCGATGTACGGCAAGTGGGCCGACTGATGGGAGGCGTCATGTCGACAACCACGATCGGTATCGACGAGCATCTCGCCGCCAGGCTGGAGCGGACCTGCGACCGGATCGAGCGTCTCGAGGCACGCGTGATGCCCCTGCTCGAGCTCAAAGAGGACCTCCAGCCGGTCGTCAACGAAGCGTTCCGGAACCTCATCGTCGAGCTCGACGAGCTGGACGGTCACTTCCGCGCCGAGGACGCGCTCGAGCTCCTCAAGCGGCTGCTGCGCGACACCCGCCAGCTGACCGCGATGCTCGAACGGCTCGAGCAATTCGACGATCTCGTGACGGACCTGACTCCGCTCGTCAACGAGGCCGCCAAGGCCGCCATCGTCGAGCTCGGTGAGCTCGAGCGCCGGGGCGTCTTCCGACTCGCCGCCGCGCTTCGGAGCGTCGCCGAACAGTTCAACGAGTCATATCCCCCGGAACGGGTGGTCGAGCTCGGCGAACGGATGATCGGTCTCCTTCAGGTCACCGAGTCGGTCGGCGCACCCAAAACGCTGCGTCTTCTCGAGGCCGCCGCCGGGGGGCTCGGCGCCGCGCCCCGCCAGGCGCCCAGTCTGCTCGGACTCCTCCGGCTCGCACGCGACGAGGACACCCGGCGCGGTCTGGGGACGCTTCTCGAGGTCTGCCGACAGATGGGCCGGGCGGCGCACCTCGCCGACGCGCCGACTCCCCCGTCCTCCGGACAATCGATCAGGGAATGACACGACCGCCGCTGCCTCGCGGCGGCGTCACGCACGCGTCGATGATGCCGTCGGCATCGCTGTCGATGTCTGGGCTCTCGACGATCTCGCAGGTGTCCGGAACGGTGTTGCCGTTGCAGTCCCGCACTCGGCCCAACCACATGTCGTAGGCGTCGCTCGCGCCATTGCCGTCGCAGTCGGCCCAGACGCGCATGTAGTAGACGTCCTGCTCGTTGTTGAAGGTCGCCGCGTAGGCCAGATCGGCGCCGGTGTCGTCAGAAGCCATGTCGTAGTAATCGCCGAGCTTGCTCTGATTCGGCCAGCCGCGCCAGCTGTTGAAGACCGGGCTGGTGGCCACCGGGGTCGACCAGCTGCTGCCGCCGTCGGCGGAGAACGCGTACACGAGCTGGCCGATGTTGGGCTCCGCCTCGGTCAGCGACTCGACCCAGACCACGTCGATCCGGCCGTTCGGCGCCACCGCCATGGTCGCGAACCACTGCCAGGCGTCCCGGTCGTCCGTGTTCACCCGAACCGGCAGGCTCCACGTCTCGCCCCGGTCCGACGAGCGGACGAAGTGGACGTCCTGTGGATCGCCGCCGGACGGGTCGAGGGAGGCGACGATGTAGAGATCGCCGCGGCTCGGACCGTCGGTGCGGTCGGCGTCGATCCACAGCTGCCCGACCAGACCCTCGGGGTTCGGCCCGCCGATGGTCGCCTGCTGCCGACCGCCGAGATACACGGTGAAGGCGTCGAACGTCGGATCGACGCCCGCGTCCCAGGCGTCGAGGGAACGGTAGACGACGAACACCGACCGGTTGAACGACGCGTTTCCGGCGAGGTACAGCGCGCCGTCCGCGTCGACCGTCACCGTGCCCCAGATCGGCGCCGGGTCGAGCACGATCGGCTCGGAGAAGGTCTGACCGCCATCGGTCGAACGGATGAAGACCCGCTCACCCCAGGGGTTCTGGGCGAGGCTCCAGCTGGCGTAGATGTGGCCACGGCTCGGGCCGTCTGTCCGGTCGATGGCGAACCACTGCTTGTCACCGCCGTACGCCGACCGCGGACCGGTCCAGCTGGCGCCGCCATTGTCCGAGAAGAAGAAGTCGCACAGCAGCGTGCCCTTGAGGCTGTAGTAGTAGAAACGCCCGTCGCCGTCCGCTTCCAGCACCGGATCGGATCGGAACACGCCCCGCGTGAAGACGCCGGGAAAGGCCCATGTACGGCCGCGATCGTCACTCCACCCCCACCCTGCCTGACGGAAGTTCGACGCGACCGAGTCGAACTGGCGCCAGCCGATCGCCATCCGTTCGGGGTTCGTGGGATCGACCGCGATCGACGGCTCGTTAGCGGCGTCGCCGGGGATGTTGGCGCCGTCGGCATCGACGTTGACCTGGACGCTGACGAATCCCTGGTAGGACATCGCGGTGCTGTCCTTCAGGATCGACCACGCCAGATCGGGCGCGGTCTGGGCGGGAAGATCGTCCGGTCGCTCGAGCGCTTCGGTGGCCTCTGGAGGGGACGGGGTGGCGCCGTCCGGAGTGGCTGCCGCCGCTGTCGCGGACGGCTGAACCACCCCGATCGACGCCGCGACCACGCATGCCAAACGGATCCGATGTCGTGGCGTCATGAAGAGAGAATACTCCCGCGGCCGGCCGAAGGTTTCTCGTTCGTGTATTCTCGATGATGAGAATCGCCCGTCCGATGGTGTCATCGGCTCCAGTTCGAGGAGGTTGAGATGGCGTTGACCATGCTGCTTTTCGCTCTCGGCGGCCTGGTCGGATTCGTCGCGTGGATCTGGCTCGTCGTTGCCGCGTTCCGAGTCGGAAGCGGCTGGGGCGTGGTCATGCTGCTGCTCAGCTGGACCGTGATCCCCGTCATCATCTTCGCGATCCGCAACTGGGACCTGGCCAGGCGTCCCGTTGCGCTCGTGGTGGCCGGTCTCATCGTCAACCTGGTCGCGTCGGTGGTCGCGTTTTCGGTGGTCGGAATCGAGCTCGGATCGGTGGTGGCCGATACGAAGGTGCCTGGATCGATCCCCGCCGAGAACGAGTCGCCGCCCGAGCTTCTGCCACCACCCAGACCGACCGCCCAGCCGACCCACCCGTCGTGGGAGGCCGTGGTCGAGGAGATGGATCGCGACACCGGCAACAACTGGGAGTCCTTCGTTCCGTCTCCGACACCCGTCGATCCGCGGAGCGCCATCCTGAGCTGGGACCAGGCCGCGACCCGGATCGGCCGAACGGTGGTGGTCGAGCTCGCCAACAGCACCACCGTCACCGCAGTGCTCGAGGCGGTCGAGCCCGATCGGATCCGCGTCCGTCACACCATCGGCGGCGGCGAGGCGTCGTACTGGATCGAGCGGAATCAGGTGGTCGCGATTCGCAGGCCCGACTGACGACTCGGTCGTCGCTCGTCACTCCGCTGCGACGTCCATGACGAACCCCTCGGGCTCGAAGAACCCCTGATCGACGATCTCGTCGCCGCGGAACACCGCCCACGACGGGATCTCCCGATGGTAGACCGAAGTCATATGGTACAGCTCCATCGCCGAGTTTCCGGCAATCAGGTAGAGCACACGAGCCGGGTTGGAGGGGTTCGGCAGCACCACGAAGAGACCATCCTCCGGGTCGGAGTAGGTCCGGCCGCGAAAAGTGAAGAACCCACGCCCGACGTCGATGCCGCGCTCGGTCAGGTGGTGGAAGAACGAGTTGTCGTCGAGGGTTCCGAGCACCATCAGGTCGTGGGTCCGGGCCTGCTCGGTGTCCACCTCGGCGTCCTCGACCACCGGCGGGAGGATCTCGACGTAGGTGTCGGCGACCAGCTCCTGCCAGCGCAGCGCCATGGTGTGGTTGGCCTCGATCTGGGTCGCCGTGCCGTACACGATCAGCGTCGAGTGGAAGTCGTCGATGAAGTTGCGCCAGACGTAGAAGTCGTCACGCGCCGCCGGTAAGTCGTCGAGTGCGTTGAACACCACCCGACTCGGCGGTGCGTCGACGGCGAGCTCGACCACGGTGTCGCCGTCGAGCTCGACCCGTTTCAGGACGCGCTCGTCGCCGACAGTGATCTCGACGTGGGTCACCGCTCGATAGGACGGTGCTCCCTGGTCGACGGTGAGACGGACGGTCCACCGTCCCTGCTTCTCGCGCACGTCGACCGACGGCGCGAGCTCGGGCAGTCCGGTGCGCTCGAGCCACTGGCGGACGAAGGCGTCGAGCGGCTCGCCGGCCACCTCCTCGGCCGTGGCGATGAAGTCCGCGGTCGACATCTCGCGCCCGGCGAACCGGTCGTGGACCGTCTTCATGACGTCGAGGAAACGGTCCGTACCGAGCAGCAGGTGCAGCTGGTGCAGGGCGAACGTGCCCTTGATCCGCGGCACGAGGTAGGGCGCGTAGCGGTCGTAGGCGCGGTGGGCGTCGAGTGCTGCGAGGTCGGCCTCCCGAGAGGTGATGTACTGGTACCGGACCGCGAGCTCGGCGAGGGCTTCTCCAAGCCGCTCCGAGGCCGCCGCGAGATCGTCGTCATCGAGCCCGTCGAGCATCTTCCAGTACGCCGCCGAGCCGCTGACGAACCAGCTCTCGGCCGGCGACGCGGGGAAGACCGTCCTCCGCCACAGCTCGTCGCGATCGAACTCGAGCTCCGCCTCGAGGGCGCCGAGGACGAGCTCGGGCTCGCCGTCGGGCGCCTCGTCGCGGGCCTCGGTCGGGCGCAGCGCCTGGAGCTGCCGGTTGACGAAGATCGGGCTGATGGTGGCGTAGCCGAGGCTCAGATGGGGCTCGGCGCCGGGCAGGTCGGGCAGGTAGCGCCAGCCCTTGGTCGGAAACTTCTCGCGCAGGGTCACCTTGCCGTGGTGGGCGAGGAACACCATCTGCTCGGCCATCTCGGTGGTGGTGATCTTGCCGTCGCAGGCGTGCGCCCGGTTGATCGGCGAGCTCGCCCACAGCTCGACCGCCGCGGTGTCGTCGATCTCCCCGGCGTGCGAACGGTAGAACTCGTTGAACGCGATGTCCCGGTTCCAGGGCGAGAACATCAGGTCGAACGGCCGGTCGTCGGGCTGAGCGAGGTACTCCTTGCGGACCTCCGGGTCGCGGTTGTTGTTGTTCGCCCACAGGAAGCCCGGGGTGCCGAACGGCGCCATGTCCTCGCCGGTCCGCCACAGCTTCTTGGTGTGGGTGCCGAGCAGAAGGATCGCCGCCTCGCCGGTCGTGATGTCGGCGATCGGCCAGTCATTGGTGTACATCCCGTTGTTGCCCTGCCACAGAATGCGCTCGACGTCGTCGATCGAGTCGGCGTACTGTGCGGCCTTTCGGATCCGGTTCGATTGCGGCGTCGAGTCGGGTTCCCACGGGGTCTGCGCCACCGTGGTCTCGCCGATCACGATTCCGGCGTCGTTGATGTAGAAATCCGCGCCCGAGTGGATGCCGCCGGGGAAGGTCTGATAGACCAGCCGGTGGCCCTCCGACGGGATGACGTCGGTGATCACGTTCCAGTGCACCCCGGTGTAGCCGTACCACATGAAGATCTGACCGAACACGATGTCGCCGGTTTTCGTGGCCGGACCCGTCGCGACGAAGGCCGAGCAGCTGTGGTTCCTCGGCTCGACCTCCAGCTCTTCGTCCGGCGCGACGAAGGCCTCACCGGTGAGCGCGGTCGGGGTGATCTCGATGGCGTCCTCGAGCTGACCCAGATCGACCACCGAGTTGATGGTGACGATGTCGACCAGGTCGAGCTCGCGGCCCCACGCCTCGGCGCCGGCCGCCGCCGCGCCGTCGGCGATGCCCTTCATCTCGCGCAGGTACTCCTCGTCATAGCCCCGGAGGAAGATCGTGTCGCACTCGAAGCGCAGCCGCTTCCAGCCGGCCTCGGGGTCGGCCCGATCCGCGAGCACGCCGAGCTTACGAATGTACTCCGCGACCTCGTCGGCGACGAGCGATCCGTACTGATACCCCCGTTCGTAGGGCGCACCCTCGATGTGGACCACGATCCAGCCGCGGTCGTCATAGCGGAAACCCCGGCCCGACCAGCGCACGGTGTCGAGAGGGATGTACTCCGTGATGTCATCGACCTCGTCCAGCCGGATGTCATCGAACCAGGCCGTGCCGCGGGCCGTGCCGTTGTAGCCCAGGTGGAGGCGGACCCGATCAGTACGCCGGGTGGCGAAGAACAGGCTGTCGACCCGGGACCAGTCGGAGTCCCCGCCGACCGCGGACGAGTGGTTGGTGAACGGGAACGACGCCATGGTCAGCACCGCCGGCACCGCGGTCGGGTACCTGCTGGTCGGGTCGGAGACCGCGCCGGAGGTCCGGATCCAGCCGCTGAGCCGGTACAGCCTGCCGACCTCGAGCGTCACCGGATCCGACTCGGCGGCGACCGTGCCGTGGCCGCGGACCGCCAGCTTCAGGCTGCCGACCCCGGACAGCGCCTGATCGGTGCTCGCCTCGACGGTGGCGCCGTCGCTCGACGCGCCGACGAGCGGGTGCCAGCCGGCCACCGACCGATCTGCGCCGACCCGCTCGAAACCGGGGTTGGCGACGGGAATCTCCTCGTCGGCGAACGCGGGGCCGACGAACATCATCGACAGAACGAACAGGATCAGGGTCGAACGCATGGCGCCTCCAGAGTCGCGATTGTAGCTGCGCCCCGGTGTCTGCGTCCGATCCCGATCCCGATCCCGATCCCGATCCCGATCCCGATCCCGATCCCGATCCCGATCCCGATCCCGATCCCGATCCCGATCCCGATCCCGATCCCGATCCC
>JASFPU010000029.1:0-12242 GCA_050115855.1 Holophagae bacterium | reverse complement strand
CTCCCCGTGGTCGCCTCGTGGCCCTTGGCCGCAGACCGGTTGAGCTGCGGGATGTGGCACGCCTCGCAGTGGATCCGGGCCAGGTGACTGGGACGGATCAGGTCGTGCTCCGGAACCGGCGCCCCGAGATAGCCTTCCATGTGGCACTCGGAGCACGACTTGTTGCTGCCCTCGTACTCGGGCGCAACGGTGAAGGCTGGCTCGTTGCCCTTGGCGATCTGGTGGTCGAGACCGGCGGGGTGGCACGCCGTGCAGCTGATCCCCTGCTGGTTGTGGATGTCGGGGTTGAAGATGTCGTTCCACGAAAAGCCGCGCTTCTTGACGTCGGAGCTGCCGTGGCAGTACATGCAGTTGTTGTCCGGCGGCGGCCACGACATGTCGAGTGTGAT
The DNA here is from genome assembly GCA_050115855.1 of Holophagae bacterium. GTDB lineage: Bacteria > Acidobacteriota > Thermoanaerobaculia > Thermoanaerobaculales > Sulfomarinibacteraceae > JAHECW01. The sequence continues at coordinate 11,853 of JASFPU010000029.1, read as the reverse complement.
CGTGCCGTCGGCGTTGAACAGCCGCTTCTCATAGACCACCTCGGGCTCCTGATCGCGTCTGACAGCGCCGTCGACGGTGCCGATGCGCGACCCGGCGACCACACCCCAGCGGTAGTTGCCGTTCTTGAGCTGGTCGACCCGGGCACCGAAGTCATAGCCCTCGAGGTGGCAGATCAGGCAGTCCGCTTCGACGACACCGCTGCGGTCCCACTTGCTGTCGTGGTAGTCCCCATCAAGGGTGTCGGCGAGCTCGGGGTTGTCAGCCAGGGTCTCGTCATAGCGGTTGCCGTCCCGATCGAACTCGAAGCCGCCACCACCGGGGTGGCAGGCGCCACACGGTGGCTCGCCGCGGCCCGGCGACGAGAAACCGACGAAGTCGTACACCGTCAGGTCGATCTCGTCCGGGTGGGTGTTGACCTTTTTGGCGAGCTGGCGGAACGCGTACGGGTACCAGCGGCCCAGGAAGCCGTTGGACAGACTCCAAGGGCGACCCGACTCGACCCCGAAGTCGTCCGACACCGTGTTCCAGCCCATCTGAAAGTGGTAGCCCTCGGTAATGACATCGTAGTCATGACACATGCCGCACGTCTGTTTGGTCGAGAACGGTGCGTTCGCGTTGACGTCATTGATCGGATCGATGATGTCGCCGTTGCCGTCGACCAGGTAGATCGCCGGGTGTTGCGCCCCGGCCGGGGCGGCTGCGAGCACCACGCCGGCGCAGAGCAACGCGGTGATCCAAGATGCACGCACAGAACCGGCGGCAAAGTTCATGACCCTCTCTCCTTCCGTCGATGCGGGACCCGAGACCCGCCATCACTTCGTGAGTGTACAACCAACTATCGAAAAAGAAAACTGTTTGCACCAATGCTCAATAGTCACAATCTCAAAACGGCACCCCGAGCTGACGACGCCGGAACCGCGACGGAGATTGCATTGCACGCCCGGCTTGCGTACAAGAGGTCCGTGATCTGCCCGACCGCCGACCGCACCGACGAGCTGCTCGCGCTCATGCGCGAGCGGATCCTCGTGCTCGACGGTGCCATGGGCACCATGCTCCAAGGCCGGAACCTCACCGCCGAGGACTTCGGCGGTCCACAGCTCGACGGCTGCAACGAGTATCTCGTGATGACCCGACCGGACGTCATTCTCGACATCCACCGGGCCTACCTCGAGGCGGGCGCCGACATCATCGAGACCGACACCTTCGGCGCCAGCCCGGTGGTGCTCGCCGAATATGGCCTCGCCGACCGCGCCAGCGCGCTGAATCGGACCGCCGCCGAGCTCGCCGTCCAGGCGGTCCGGGACCACCGGGCATCGGACCGCGCCCGTTTCGTCGCCGGTTCGATAGGTCCCACCACCCGGGCGATCAGCGTCACCGGCGGCATTACCTTCTCGGAGCTCGTCGCCGGCTTCACGGAGCAGGCCGCCGGGCTGCTCGAGGGCGGCGTCGACCTGTTCGCCGTCGAGACGTGCCAGGACACCCGCAACGCCAAGGCGGCGCTGATCGCGATTGAGGCCGTGTGCCGGACGGCCGGCGTGACTCGACCCACCCTGGTGTCCTGCACGATCGAGCTCAACGGCACCATGCTCGGCGGCCAGACCGCCGAGGCGTTCGTCGCATCGATCGACCACGCGCGGCCGCTGGCGGTCGGTCTCAACTGCGCCACGGGCCCCGAGTTCATGACCGACCACCTGCGATCGGTGCACGAGATGACCGGGTCCGCGGTCTCCTGCTACCCCAACGCCGGGCTCCCCGACGAGGACGGCCGCTACGCCGAGACGCCGGACAGCCTGGCCGGTCAGCTCGAGCGCTTTGCCGACGCCGGTTGGCTCAACATCGTCGGCGGCTGCTGCGGCACCACCGAGCGCCACGTCGCCGCAATCGCGGCCATGGTCGACGGTGCGCGACCTCGCTCGCTGCCGGACCGCCGTTCGACCCGGGTCTTCTTCTCGGGCATCGACCTCGTCGAGTCGACGCCGAGCAATCGACCGCTGCTCGTCGGCGAACGAACCAACGTCCTCGGCTCGAGGAAGTTCCGCCGGTTGGTGTCGGAGGAGCGGTGGGACGAGGCGGCGGAGATCGGCCGCGCTCAGGTCCGGTCCGGCGCCCAGATCGTCGACGTCTGCCTGACCACCACCGAGCGCGACGAGCTGGCCGACATCCGCTCGTTCTACGAGCGTCTGACGCGCTCGGTCAAAGCACCGTTCATGATCGACGCCACCGATCCGGTCGCCGTCGAGCTCGCTCTGACCTTCTGCCAAGGGCGATCGATCGTCAACTCGATCAACCTGGAGAACGGCGAGCAGCGCTTCCGAGAGATCTGCCCGCTGCTCGAGCGCTACGGCGCGGCGGTGGTCGTCGGCACGATCGATGACGACGCGGACGACGCCCAGGCCTTCACCCGCGAGCGCAAGCTCGAGGTCGCGCTGCGCAGCTACCGGTTGCTGACCGGGCGTTACGGCCTCGCCGACCACGATCTGATCTTCGACCCTCTGGTGTTCCCGGCGGCGAGCGGCGACGCCGCCTACATCGGCGGCGCAATCGAGACCATCGAGGGGCTGCGGCTCATCACGCAGGCGCTGCCCAACTGCCGCACGGTGCTCGGCATCTCCAACGTCAGCTTCGGCCTCCCACCGGCGGCGCGCGAGGTGGTCAACTCGGTCTTTCTCTATCACTGCACGAAGGCCGGGCTCGACCTCGCCATCGTCAACAGCCAGGGCATCGAGCGATTCGCCTCGATTCCGAAAGAGGTCCGCCAGGAGGCCGAGGCGTTGCTGTTCAACCACGCGGATGGCGCGCCGGCCGATTGGCGGAAACAGACTCCCGAGCAGCGAGAGTCGATCAACCTCGCCAACATCGCCCGGCTCACCGAACGGTTCCGGGGCGTCACACGCGATCGGTCCGCCCCGTCCGACGGGCTCCCGCTCGACGAGCGCCTGGCCAGATACATCATCGACGGCACCCGCGACGGGCTGGTCGACGACCTCGACCGCACGCTCGCAGAAGGCGCCGCGCCGCTGGACATCATCAACGGCCCGCTGATGGACGGCATGACCGAGGTCGGCCGTCTGTTCAACGCCAACGAGTTGATCGTCGCGGAGGTGCTCCAGTCGGCCGAGTCGATGAAGGCGGCGGTCGCCCACCTCGAACCCCACATGGAGGCCGCCGACTGCGCCACCCGGGGCACCGCGATCCTGGCGACGGTCAAGGGCGATGTTCACGACATCGGCAAGAACCTCGTCGAGATCCTGCTCGCCAACAACGGCTTCCGGGTCATCGACCTGGGTATCAAGGTGCCGCCCGAGCGGCTCGTCGCCGCCTGTCGCGAGCACCGGCCGGATGCGATCGGATTGTCCGGGCTGCTCGTCAAGTCAGCCCACCAGATGGCCGTCACGGTCGAGGACCTGAACGCCGCCGGGATCGACGTCCCGGTGCTGGTCGGCGGCGCCGCACTGTCGGCCGGCTTCACGCGGACCCGGATCGCGCCGGCGTACGGCGGACCGGTAATTTACTGCACCGACGCCATGCACGGCCTCGACGTCATGCGTCGGCTGGTCGATCCGGTCCAGCGCAGAGCGCTGCTCGAACGCCTCGGCGGTACCAGGTCAGACGATTCAGACGATATCGCCGATCAGAAATCGTCTGAATCGTCTGACCTGGCACCGACCCGCTCGTCCAGGGTCCGGCTCGACATTCCTCTCCCCTCACCGCCCGATTTCGACCGCCACGTGGTGCACCGCGTCGATGATCTGGGCGACGTCTGGTCGTACGTCAACCCGCAGATGCTCCTCGGCAAGCACATGGGTGTCCGGGGCAGCGTCCAACGACTGCTCGAGGAATCGGACCGGCGGGTGCTCAACCTCGTCGAGCTGGTGGACGGGCTCAAGCGGGACGTCGAGGCCTGGATGCGGGTCGCCGAGGTGTGGCGGTTCTTCGAGGCCGAATCCACCGACACCACGATTCACCTGTTCGAACCGGACGGCGCCGAACCAATCACGAGCCTCGATTTCCCCCGCCAGCCGACGCGGGACGGTCTGTGCCTCGCGGACTACGTGCTGCCGGCCGCCAACGGCCGGCGAGACACGCTGGCTCTGTTTGTGGTCGGGGCCGGCGACGGCATCCGTGAGCGGGCCGCGGTCGACCGCAGCAACGGCGACTACCTGCGCAGCCACGCCCTGCAGGCGCTCGCTGTCGAGACCGCCGAGGCCGCCGCCGAGCGACGCCACCGCCTGCTCCGCGACGCGTGGGGCTTCCCCGATCCACCCGAGCTCACGATGAAGGACCGATTCCGCGCCGCCTACCGCGGCAAGCGCTACAGCCCCGGCTATCCGGCCTGCCCCGACCTCGACCTGCAGCAGATCATCTGGCGGCTGCTCGACCCCGACGAGATCGGCATCACCCTGACCGACGGCATGATGATGGACCCCGAGGCCAGCGTTTCCGCGATCGTGTTCCACCACCCGGACTGCAGCTACTTCTCGGCGCGTGGTACCAAGCGATAGCCCCGCGTGTCGCGGTCACCCACCACGCGGCAGACAACCTCGTCCTTCGGACCCGAAACGCGCACCGGGAACGATGACGCTGCATCCGAGGGCTCGGTGCCGCCGCCGGATAATGCAACCTCCTTCCCCCTGACGAGTACAATCAACCGGAGCCGTGGCCAGCTCACCATCATCACGTCGGCATGACGAGGTTGTGCCGCCTCCCCGCCGGTGCCTCGCGCATCGCGTGGTTGCCAGCCTCGCCTTTGCTCTGCTGCTTGCCCCCGCGCCGATGATCGGAGCGGTCGAGCTTCCGACCGACGACCCGATCGTCCTGTCCGGGGATCTCGACGATCGTACCCAGATCGTGTACGGCTGGCGGTACCACCCGGGTGACGACCCGTCGTGGGCCGACCCGGAGCTGGACGACAGCGACTGGCCGGTGATGTCGTCGTTGTTGCCCGTGAACGATGAGCCCCCCGGGGGATGGCCACGGATCGGGTGGTTTCGTCGCAACCTCCGGTTGAACGACGGAATGCCCGCGACCGCACTGGCGATCCGCGTCGAGCACTTCGGCGCGTCGCAGGTCTACCTCGACGGGAGGCTGGTCATTCGAAACGGAATCGTCTCCGCAGACCCGGCTGTCGAGCGCCCGGTCTACCCGAACGACTTCGATGGGATCGCTCTCGAACCCGGCTCCACCCACGTGCTCGCGGTCCGATTCTCCAACGCACGCGGCAACCTGCACTGGCGGGCCAACCGCGGGTTCTGGGTCAACCTGCGCAGCGTCGGGTCCGCGGCGGCCGCGTACCATCGTTTCGATCGCATGGTGATGCTGAGGTCGATCGGTTTCGGCGGCGCGTTCGCGGCGCTCGCTGTCCTCCACCTGCTGCTGTTCGTCTTCCACCCCGCATCTCGAGAGCACCTTTTCTTCGCCGTTTTCGCGGCTGCCGTCACCGCGTCGCTCGTCCTGGGCACAGCCTGGGATCTCGAGACCGACTTTCTGGCGCGCCTGTGGATTTTCCGCTGGTTCATCGCCTCGGAGGCTGCCGTGGTGATGAGCGCGTTGGTCCTGGTTCACGTGATGTTCCGTCGGCGGCTGGCGTGGACGACCTGGGTAGTCGCGATCCTCGGCGTAGCCTACGTCGGATGGGTGTGGTCGTGGAGCTCGTTTCGTTCGGTGGCTCTGGGCGATCTATTCCTCCTGATCGCGTTCATCGAGACGGCCCGAGTCTCGGTGGCGGCCGTGCTGCGCCGCGAACGGGACGCGTGGATCGTTGCCATCGCATTCGTTCCGCTCGCTCTGGTGTCGGTCGCGGGACTCGCGTTCGCGCTGCTCGAACGACCGATTCAGCGCGGCATCGTGCCGACGATCACACTCGTGATCGTGGCGCTGGCTTTCTCGGTCTTCATTTCGCGCCAAGCGGCCCGCACGGCGCGCGAGCTGGAGATCAGGCTCGCGGAGGTTCACGAGCTCACCGAACGCGCGGTCGAGCAGGAGCGGCGGGCGATCCACCAGGAAACCGAGCGCCGACTGCTCGAGGCCGAGAATCGGCAACGGACCGAAGAGCTCGAGGCGGCTCGCCGGTTGCAGCTCGCCATGCTGCCCCACGTCGCCCCGACGATCGAAGGTCTCGACATCGAGTACCGGATGCTGACAGCCACCGAGGTCGGGGGCGACTACGTCGACTTCCGGCTCGGCGATCGGGGTCGGGCGTTGATCGCGGTCGGGGACGCCGTCAGCCACGGCCTCCACGCGGGGATGGTGGTCGCCGTCGCCAAGAGCCTGTTCCAGAGCGTCGACCCCTCGGATGCACCTCCGGATGTGCTGCACCGGATCGGCGCCCGCCTCCGGGCGATGCGTGAGCGGTACGCCAGCATGGCCATGGTCGTGATCGCCGCGGATGACCACCACCTGGAGGTCGCCTCCGCGGGCATGCCACCCCTCCTCGTGCGCCGCCGATCAACGGGCGCCGTCGAGGAGGTCCTCCTCCCCGGCGTTCCGCTCGGGACCCTCGCTGACGCCAGCTACGTCGTCCGCCAGGTGGAGGTGGCCTCCGGCGACGTCATTCTTCTGATGTCCGACGGGGTGGCCGAAGCGATCGCGCCGAACGGCGAGCACTTCGGCTATGACCGGACGATCGCCTACCTCGAGCACTCGACGGGGCGAACCGCGGAAGCGATCGTCGACGGGCTGGTCGAGGCGGTGAAGGCGTTCATCGAACCCTCACCCCTGCACGATGACGTCACGGTGCTCGCGATGGTCGTCGAGTGAGATCGTGAATGGGCGGCGGTTGACGGAGAGGAATCTCGGCCTCTCATCCTGGTGCTCTACGGTGGCCGCCTGCCTGCCGATCATGGAACCGTGCGGCCGGGCTCAGCCGCGCGTCACCTCCCAGCGGTGGTCACAGTAGGTTGCGCCCTGCATGAGAGTGCGATCACGGTGCAGACAGCTGGCGGGACTGAACGCCCGCGCCATGGCGCACAGACCCGCCATCGTCCTTCTGCGCTCGAGATCGACCTCCTCCTTTCTGCGGTCCACGGTCCACCCCCTCTGTCTCGCTCAGATGTTCTGAAACAATTTTACAGAGCACCAGAGAGGGCCCCTGCCAACGGGAGACACCGGCTCCTCGACGACTTTGCTCACAACGGTGGCGTCGTCGTGCATGGAATACGATTCCCTCCGCTCCGATTCAGTCTCACGGGGAGAATGATGCCCGACGGACCCGAATTTCGCCGAGCCGCCGACCGTGTCGCCGCCCCCATCGAGGGCCGCGTCGCGGACGACGTCTCCTTCGCGTTCGACCGCCTCAAACGGTACGAGCGCGAGCTCGCAAACCAGGTCGTCGACGAGATCACCACGCGGCGCAAGGCCATGCTGACACGCTTCGCGAACGGCCTCACGGTTTACAACCACAACCAGCTCGACGGCCGTGACGGTCAACCACGCCGAGTCTGCGGCGCGGTTGTCGAGCAGGCCGCGGTCGGTGTCCGGAAGGTCTTCCGGTGCCCCGAGTGTCAGCCCACCGGGACGGCGCGATGACGCCACTCGAGGTCGCGGTGATCGGCGCCGGTCTGTCGGGGCTGGCGTGCGCCCGAACCGTCGCCGATCACGGCCACCGAGTCCGGGTCTACGACAAGGCGCGCGGGCCCGGCGGGAGGATGTCGACCCGGCGCGCCGGCGCACTGCGCTTCGACCACGGCGCGCAGTACTTCACCGTCCGAGACCCGCGGTTCGCGCGGTTCGTCCGTTCACGGCACGACGACGATCTCGTCGCCCAGTGGAACGGGATCATCGCGGTGGTCCGCAACGGCGAGGTCACGATCGACGAGGAGTCGACCGTCCGGTACGTCGGCGTTCCCGGCATGAACGCCGTGTGTCGGCATCTCGCCGCCGACCTCGAGGTCGCCTACGGTGTGCGCGCGGCCGGCCTCGAGCGCGATGGCGGTCGCTGGCTCCTGTTCTCTGAAACCGGCGAGCGGCACGGCCCGTTCGACGCGGTCGTGGTCTCGGCGCCGGCACCGCAGACCGCCGCGCTGCTCGCCGACGCCGCTCCGGGGCTCGCCGAACGGGCCGCCAGCGTCGGAATGGCACCGTGCTGGGCGGCCATGGTGGCCTTCCCGGGGCCGCTCGAGCTGCCCTTCGACGGCGCCTTCGTCCACGACTCGCCGTTGAGCTGGGTCGCGCGCAACGGCAGCAAGCCGGGTCGCCCGGCCGGCGAGACCTGGGTGCTGCACGGCTCGCCCGAGTGGTCGCACGACAACCTCGAGCTCGATGCCGAGGTCGCGGCCGGCCGGCTTTTCGGTGCCCTGTCCGACGCTGTCGGCCGCGACCTCTCTCGTCCGTCTCACCTCGTCGCGCACCGCTGGCGGTTCGCCTTGCCCACCGATCCGCTGCGTGACCCGTGTCTCTTCGACCAGTCGGCCGCGATCGCGGCCTGTGGAGACTGGTGCGGCGGCCCGAGAGTCGAAGGTGCCTTCCTGTCGGGCTGCGCCGCGGCCGGCCGAATCCTCGGGCTTTCTCCCGCGGCTGCACAGGCGTCGCTGTTCGAGGACGGTCGGTGACTCGACCGACGAAGGTCTGTGCCTCGTGCGGCCGTCGCTTCGAGTGGCGCCCCCGATCGGCCGGAGGTCCTCCATCGAGCCCGTATACTGCGAAGTGAAAGGCAGGACAGGGCAATGACACACGACCCCAGCCATCTCGAGATCCTCCGCGATCTGCTGGCGGGCCAGCTGCTCGGCGTCCTCGGAACCCACCACGGCGGCGAGCCGTACACGAGCCTGGTCGGCTTTGCCGCGTCCGACGATCTCGCGTCGCTGTTCTTCGCGACCGGACGACAGACGCGGAAGCACGACAATCTCGTCGCCGACGCCCGGGCGTCCATGCTGGTGGACAACCGCACCAACACGCCGGCCGACTTCACCGAGGCATCCGCCGCGACCGCGGTCGGGACGGTCGACGAGATCACGCCCGACCAGCGCCCGGAGTTCGACCGGGTCTTCCTCGCGAAGCACCCCCACCTCGACAGCTTCGTCCGATCACCGAGCTGCGTTCCACTGAGGTTGAGGGTGTCGGTGTACATGGTGGTGACCCGCTTCCAGCACGTCATCGAGCTGCACTTCGACTGATGTCGCTCGTCATCGGTCTCGACGACGCGGCGGCAGCCGAACCGGCGCTGGTCGGCGGCAAAGGGGCCGCTCTGGCAGCACTGGCCGTTCGCGGCTTCACCATTCCCGTCACCCTGTGTCTGACCACCCGCGCCTACCAGATCTTCGTCGACACCGCCGGGCTCCGATCCGTGATCCGCCAGGAGCTCGGTCGCAAGAGCTTCAACGACATGCGATGGGAGGAGCTCTGGGACACGGCTCTGAGGATTCGCAGCCGGTTCCTCAGGGCGCCGGTGCCGAGCGAGATCGAGGACGAGCTGGCCCACCGGCTCGTCGTCGACCTCGCCGACCGACCACTCGCGGTCCGCTCGTCCGCACCGGGCGAGGATGCCGAAGGCGCCTCGTTCGCCGGGCTTCACGACTCGCTGATCGGCGTCCGTGGGATGGCCGCGGTGGTCGATGCCGTCCGTTCGGTGTGGGCCTCGTTGTGGACCGATCGCGCCCTGCTCTACCGTCACGAGCTCGGCATCGAGCCCGATACCAGCGCCATGGCGGTGGTGATCCAGGAGCTCGTCGTCGGCGAGGCGTCGGGCGTCGCGTTCGGAGTCCACCCGACGGACCCCGGGCTCATGGTCGTCGAGGCCGTCCACGGCCTCAACCAGGGTCTCGTCGACGGCACCGTCGAGCCGGACCGGTGGCTCGTGGAGCGGGCGTCACGTCGCGTCGTGGAGCACACCTCGCCCGCGACCCGGACGAGGTTGCACCTCGAGGCCGGCGAACAGCGGGTCGAGCGGGTCGCCGACGGGACCGTCCCCTTGAACGACGCCATGCTGGTCGAGGTGGTCGACCTCGTCGACCGGCTGGGCGGACTTTTCGGGGCGCCGCAGGATGTCGAGTGGACCGTCAGCGGCGATTCGTTGACCCTGCTGCAGTCGCGCCCGGTGACGACCGGCGGCGACGTCGACGGCGACCGGCGCAGCTGGTATCTGAGCCTGACCCGAAGCCTGGACTCCATCCGCGAGCTCCGCCGCCGGGTCGAGGACGAGATGCTGCCGGCCATGACCGTCGATGCCGACGCGGCTCGGGCGGTCGATCTCGGCGCTCTCGGTGACCACGAGCTCGCTGCCGAGATCGAGCGGCGGAGGACAGTCTACGACCGCTGGGTCGACCGGTATTGGCAGGAGTTCATTCCGCTGGCGCACGGCGTCCGGTTGTTCGGCCAGTTCTACAACGAGGTCACCCGGCCGACGGACCCGTTCGAGTTCATGAATCTTCTCGCCGCGACGCCCATGCTCGGACTCCGCCGAAATCGCGAGCTGGAGGGCCTGGCCGACGCCATCCGGCGGGATCCCGGGCTGCGGTCGTCGCTGGAGTCCGGGGACCTCGATGACGCGGACTTCAGCGCCCGGCTCGACGCGTTTGTCGACGAGTTCGGTGACGCGGTGTACGCTGACCGGAGCTGCTTCGCGGATCGGTTCAAGCTGACCCGGTTGCTGCTCTCCATGGCCGACGCCGCGCCCGCAAGGGAGGCAAACCGCGACCAGGACGTCGGCCGCCTGACCGAGGCCTTCATCGCCGAGGTACCGCCCGAACGGCGATCTCTGGCCCGCGACATCCTCGAGCTGGGCCGCGCCGCCTATCGCTTGCGCGACGACGACAACCTCTACCTCGGTCGCCTCGAGGGACTCGTTCTGGCCGCGGTGAACGAGGGTCGGCGCCGTGTCCACCGACCGGCGCACGGGCCGACGTTTCCGGCTGACCCCGACCAGGTGGTCCGCGCCCTGCGCCACCCCAACCTCGTCGTCGAGGCGGTGCCGGCAGCCGCCACCATCGCCACGACGTCAGGTGTGCGCGCCCGACCCCGGCAGCTTGTCGGACAACCGGCCGGTCCAGGAGTGGCGACCGGCCGAGCGCGGGTCGTCTCCGGGGTCGACGATCTGTTCGATGTCCGGTCAGGCGACGTGCTCGTGTGCGATGCCATCGACCCGAACATGACCTTCGTCGTGCCGTTGGCCAGCGCGGTCGTCGAGCGCCGTGGCGGAATGCTCATCCACGGTGCGATCATCGCGCGGGAGTACGGACTTCCGTGCGTCACCGGAGTACCGGACATCACCGCACAGGTGCGCGACGGCGACCGGTTGACGGTCGACGGCTACCTCGGCATCGTCACGGTGGTCACGCAGCGGGATGACGACCCGGGCGAGGTGCCAGGCCCGGCCGGTCAGTAGCCTCGTCGGACCGCTGGAATTCTCCGAGCTGAATCGAGATTGAGAAAGAAAAGCGAAAGGTAGACAAACCGTGGATACTGCTGTCACCGTCATTCAGCTCGTCATCGCGCTCGGCATCGTCAACGTGTGGCTTCTCCGCTTTCGAAAGCCGACGCAGTGGCGTGGTGGGGCGGCCACGAACATGACCGACGAGTTCGCCACGTACGGGCTGCCGGCGTGGTCGGTGCCGCTCATCGGCTTCCTCAAGCTGGCGTGCGCGGCGGCGCTGGTTGCCGGGATCTGGGTCCCGGTGCTGGTTCGGCCAGCGGCCATCGGGCTCGCAGTCCTCATGCTCGGCGCACTCGCCATGCACGTCAAGGTCAACGACCCGGTAAAGAAGTCGGTCCCGGCAGCGACCATGCTCGTGCTTTGTCTCATCGTCGCGTTCGGCTGAACGGTCGACGGGGGACTGGCGTCGGCCCGACTCGCACGGCAGCATCCCGCTGCCGACGGTGAAGCTCCGTCCCGCGCGCGAAGGACGACCCCTTGATTCCGG
>JASFPU010000028.1:0-12291 GCA_050115855.1 Holophagae bacterium | reverse complement strand
CGCCCGCGATGATCCGGATGCGTTTCATCGGGCTCCTCCCCAGCGTTCTCGGGGCCACCAGGAGCATACCCGAAGTCGCGTCGACGGGTCCCCCGATCGACCGCGACGACGCGGCTAGTCGAGGATCAGCCGAAAGGCCTCGGCGAGGGTCGGTGCCTTGAACCGGTAGCCGGTTTCTTCGAGGACGGCGGGCGTGACGTTGGTCGAGGCGAGCAGGAGCGCCTCGGCCATCTCGCCGAGTGCGGCTTTGACGGCGAACGTCGGCGCCGGGAGGAATGCCGGACGACCGAGGTGATCGCCGAGCGTCCGGGCGAAGTCTCGGCTGGTCACCGGCTCCGGGGCGACCAGGTTGACGGGACCGTCGATGTCGTCGCGGTCGCTGACGTGCTGGATGGCCCCGACCACATCGTCCATGGCGATCCACGGCCACCGCTGCCGTCCGTTGCCGATCGGCCCGCCGAGGCCGAGCTTGAAGGGGAGCAGCATCCTGTCGAGCGCCCCGCCGTCATCGCCGAGCACCATGCCGAGCCGGATCAGCGCGACCCGCGTCGCATCGGAGCGCGCCCGTTCTGCTGCCGTCTCCCAATCTGCCGCCAGCTCTGCCAGGAAGCCGTCACCCCGTGCTGCGTTCTCGTCCAGGACGTCGTCGCCTCGATCCCCGTAGAAGCCGGTGGCCGAGGCACTGATCAGCAAACGCGGCGGTCGGTCGGAACGTCCGATGGCACTGACCAGGGTTCCGGTCGAGTCGAGGCGGCTCGAGCGCAGCTCCGCCTTGACGTCGTCATTCCATCGCCCGCTGCTGATGTTGCGTCCGTTGAGGTTGATCACGACATCGGCGCCGCTGACCACGTCGGGGTCGAGCACGCCGTCTGCGGGCCGCCACTGAACCTCGGTCGCGGGATCTTCGGGCGGCCGTCGAACCAGGTGAATCACCGTGTCGGCCCGTGCCCGCAGCGCGGTGGTCAAGGCTGTGCCGACGAAGCCGCTCGCTCCCGAGATGATGACCTTCATGTGTTGAGAAATTGCATTCGAGGCACGTTCTATTCCAGGGGTCAGCCGGGATCGGGCGCCCAGTCGGCCGCGTGATCACGGATGACCTCGGCGAGCGCCGCGGCGTGCACAGGACGATCGTTGAGAGCGGGAATGTACCTGAAGCCGCCGCCGCCGGCTGCGACGAACACTTCGCGCCCGGAGACGGCGACCTCCTCGAGCGTCTCCAGACAGTCGGCGGCAAACCCGGGACAGATCACGTCGACGTCGCGCAGCTTTCGACGGCCCAAGCTCGTCAGCTGCTCGTCGAACGCGGGCTCGAGCCACGGCTCGCGGCCGAAACGCGACTGGTAGGCCATGCTCCACCGGTCGGCGGCGAGCCCGAGGCGCCGCGCCAACGCCGCGGCCGTGGTGACGCACTGGTCGGGGTACGGGTCGCCGGCGTCCGCCAGGCGTTGTGGGATGCCGTGAAACGACATCACCAACCGAGCGGCGCGTCCGTGCTCGGACCAGAACTCCTCGACTGACGAGGCGAGTGCGGCGAGGTAGGCCGGGTGGTCGAAGTAGCTGGGCACGATGCTCACGTCTGGCCGGTGGGGCAGTGCCGTCAGTCCGTCCGCGACCGCATCGTACACCGATGCCGTGGTCGTGACGCTGAACTGCGGGTACAGCGGCACGACCAGCACGCGTCGGCACCCGGCGGCATCGAGCAGAGCCAGCGCGTCGCCGATCGACGGCGCTCCGTAGCGCATACCGACCACGACCGGCACCCGGCCGGACCGATCGTCGGTCAGTCGGTCGGCCAGCCGCTCGCCGAGCCGGTGGGTGATGACCGGGAGCGGGGCCCCGTCCTCGGTCCAGATCGCGCGGTACAGGCGGGCCGATCGCCGTGGTCGTAATGGCAGCACGATGAAGTGGAGAATCGGCCACCACTTCCAGCGCGGCAGATCGACGACCCGCCGGTCGGACAGGAACTGACGCAGATAACGGCGGAGAGCGGCCGGTGTCGGCCGGTCTGGAGACCCGAGGTTGGCGAGCACGACACCGAATGTGGAGCCGGTGGCGGGTGCCGACCGCGCTGTCATGGGTGGCGGCGTGGGACGCCGGGAGTCACTGGGCCGTCGGCTCGTCCACGAAGTCCTCCGGATCGAAGGTATCGAGATCCGGGACCTTGGCCATGATCTCCTTGATCATCTCCTGGTGTCGGACCTCTTCGTCGCGGAGCTTGATGAAGAGCTCCTTCATGGACTCGTCCTCGACCTGCTCCAACGCGTCTCGGTAGAACTCGTACGCCTTGACCTCGGCGGCGAGCGCGACGTCGAGGGCCTCCTGGATGGACATGAAGGCGCGCGCACCCTCGTAGGACGGCGCCTCGACCTCGATGACGACCGACGTGTCCGCTGTGGATGCCTCGGAGCCGAACAACCGACTGCGCTCGGCGGCGAGCAGCTCCGCGTGCTTGACCTCGTTGGCGGACATGAAGCGGAAGAACTTCGCGACCTCGGGAGTGTGGTGGGCCTCGAGCTGCGCGCTGAACTCGTCGTAGCGTTCCTTGGCCTCCTCCTCGATGGCGATGGCGAGATCCAGGGTGTCTCTGATGCTGAGCTCGGTGAAGTCGATGTCAGGGCTCATGGTCGGCCTCCAGCCGCGTCCCCCGACAGCGCCGAGGTGACGGTTGATCGGGTGTAACGGTGAACCCGACCGGAACTCTTGTCAAGCTCGCCGACGCCAGCGGATCCGCTCCCACACGATCCCGATCACCCACCCGAGCCCCATGAACAGGACCACCGCGCCCGAGTGCCAGACCAAGACGTGGGCCAGATTCGACATCGGGCACACCAGGTGGATGACGGCGTCGCTCGCCACGGTGGCGCCTGCCCCGCCGAGCAAGCCGGCGGTCGGAGCCCGTAGCGGCAGCGCGCGGAACACGAGCCACAGGATGACCACGAAGGTCGGCAGCGCCATCAGACTCTCGTGCTGGAAGCAGCCGACGCCTGAGCCGATCGAGCCGATCAACGAGATCGTCGGCGAGTAGATCGCAGTCGCGATGCCGACCATGATCTGCACGGCGAGCGCCACCACGGCGGCAGTCCGAACCGCGCCACGTGGCGCACCCTGACCCGGAACCGCCTCGCGCACGGCGAGACCGATGAGGATCACACCGAGACCGAGCTGAAGCAGGGAGCACCCCCAGCTCAACCACATCGGCAGCTGGTTGAGGTCCGACCGCAGGCTCGCGTTGGCGAGCACGAGCGCCAGGACCACGATCAGAATGCCGACCGCGACCACGGTGCGCAGCCACACCGGCGACAGGGGGCGGACCGGGCGCGAGTCGTCCTCGATTGCCCGCCGCAGCTCGTCCGGCAGTGACTCCGTGCTCATCTCAGGCGCCCTCCTTGTCGAGACCGTCGCGGATCTTCTTGAGCGCTCGGTGCGCTCGAACCTTCGCCGTCCCGCCGGCGACGCCGACGATCTGTCCCACCTCGTCGAAGCTGAGCCCCAACAGGTGGTGGAGGATCAGAACCTCCTGCGCCGGCCGCGGCAGCGTGGCGAGCAATCGCTGGACGGTGGCGCGGTCCGCCAGCTGCTCCATCGACGGTGTCACGGGCACCTCCGGCAGCTCCTCATCGGGAAGCATCTCCTTGCGCCGACGCGTGGTGCGCAGGTGCATCAACGCGACGTGCCGGGTGATGGCGTAGATCCAGGGACGGACCGGCCGTGGCGGGATGTACGTTTGGCGGGCCCGGTGGAGCTGGAGGAAGGTCTCCTGGAGCAGGTCCTCGGCCGCGGCCTGATTTCGGACGAACGTCCATAGGTATCTGATGAGCGGTCGCCTGAGGGCCTCGTACAGACCCTCGAACGCCTCCATGTCCCCCTTCTGATACTCGATCATCAGCTCGGTCAGCCTCTGCTCCTCGGCGTGACGATCGGTTGACATGGGTGGCTTTGCCTTTCTCGGGCCCGGCGTTACTGCGCCGGTCATTATACCGGGGATGGCGACGGCGGCAGGGCAGCGGCGTCCGGCTTCGCATCCAGCTCCGCTGTGACAGGGAGACAGTGTCCGTGGAGGTGAACAGTGCGCCACCGACGGGCGGTGTCACGACCGAGTGTGGTTCGCCGACGGCGGGTCCTCGTAGACAGGAAACAATGAGGCTATCATCCACCCATGACGACCGCTTGCCGCCTGTTGACGTGGTTCCGCGCCAACGCGCGCGCGCTGCCGTGGCGGACCGCGCCACGCGATCCATACCGGACCCTGGTGTCGGAGCTGATGCTCCAGCAGACCCAGGTCGATCGAGTCGTGCCACGGTTCGAGGCCTTCATCGGACGCTTCCCGACACTCGAGGCGCTCGCCGACGCACCGGAAACGGCAGTGCTCGAAGCCTGGTCGGGACTCGGCTACTACCGTCGGGCGCGGCTGCTCCACCGGCTTGCCCGCGAAGTCGCGGCAACCGGCGGCGAGCTGCCGCGAACCGCGCGGGAGCTGGAGCAGCTGCCCGGCGTCGGACCCTACACCGCCGCCGCGATGGCGTCGATGGTGTTCGGTGAGCGGGTCCCGCTAATGGACGGAAACGTCGCGCGGGTCGGAGCGCGGGTCCTCGCGCTCGCCGACGACCCGCGGCGGCGACGGGGGCGGCAGGCGGTCATCGCCTGGGTTTCCGGACTGATATCGAGCGCCCCGCCGGGCGAGATCAACGAGGCGTTGATGGAGCTCGGCGCCCGGGTCTGCACCCCCACGGCCCCGAGGTGCGACGCCTGCCCGCTGGCCGACGACTGCCGGGCGCTGGACGCGAGCGGCCCCGAAGCCTACCCGTCACCGAGGCGGTCTCGGCCGCCGTTGGAGCTTTGCTGGATCGCTGTCATCGCCGAGGATAGCGACGGGAGATGGCTGCTGCGCCGGGTGTCCGACGGCCCGATCCTCCGTGGTCTGTGGCTGCCACCGATCGACGAAATCGACGAACCGAGCCGATCCGACGCCCGGGCGGCCGGGTTGTTGCCGTTCGACGTCCGCGGGCCGATCGAGCGGCTCGAGCCGGTGCGCCACTCGATCACGCATCGGCGAATCGAAGTGACGCCGTTGCGGGTGATGGTCGGGGACGCGCCGGCGGTGACCGGAGGCTGGCGGTGGGCCGATCCACGCTCGCCGGGGCTGCCGACCTCGTCGTTGCTGGCCAAGCTGGTGCGAGCAGTGGACTGAATAACCGTTCAGTCCCCTTGATATACTGCCGACGTTCGGCAATCGTGAGTTTCTCTCGGTTTCGGTTGCCGGAGGTCGTGAGGAGGTTTCATGGATCACGCCACCGCAGCGTCGTTGCTCGGTATCCCCGGGGTCGTCTGGTTCTGGCTGCTGACCGTGGTCGGAGTCGGCGGCGTCGTTTTTTCGCTCAATCGCCGCTTCGCGCTGCTCAGGGCGGGCCGCGCCGACGCCCGTTTCGACCGTTTGGGTGACCGCATCAAGCACATGGCGGTGTATGCCATCGGCCAGAAGAAGATGTTCGACGACAAGCTGGCGGGCTTCTACCACATCCTGATTTTCTACGGCTTCCTGGTGGTCAGCATCCGGACCGTGACGATGGTGATCGAGGGTCTGTCGGCGGGCTGGGAGCTGCCGCTGCTGCACACCCCGGTCGGCCATGCGTACCTGTTCTCCAAGGACATCTTCGAGGCGCTGGTGCTGCTCGGTCTGGTGCTCGCGGTGTTCCGGCGCGGCATTCAGCGTAAAGAGCGGGTCATCCAGTCGTGGGGCGCCTGGCTGGTCATCGTGCTGATCGCCATCCTGATGATCTCGGATCTCGCCTCCGAGGGCGCCCGGATCGCCGCCGGAGACATCGAAGGTGGCTTTCTTCCCGTGTCGTCGATGTTCGCGTCGCTGTTCGCGGGTCTCGGGGCCGGCGCGCTTCAGGTCATTTACAGCTCGATGTGGTGGATCCACTTGATCACACTGTACGCGTTCGCCAACGAGCTGCCGTACTCCAAGCACTTCCACGTCTACACCTCGCTGTTCAATGTCTTCTTCGCCAATCTCGATCCGCCCGGCAAGCTGCCCACCATGGACCTCGAGAACATCGACGAGGACACCAGGTTCGGCATCGCGACCGTGACCGACTTCACCTGGAAGCAGATGCTCGACATGTACACCTGCACCGAGTGCGGGCGCTGTCGCGAGTTCTGCCCGACGACCCTGACCGACAAACCGTTGCAGCCGGTGCTCTACCTCAAGGCCGTGCGCGACCAGCTGTACCGCGAACAGCCCGAGATCCTCGCCAAACCCGGCGACGACTCGGTGGGGTCCGACCACGAGCTCGTGCCGGAGATCGTCGATCCCGACGTGATCTGGGCCTGCACCACCTGTCGGTGGTGCGAACGCGCCTGTCCACTCGACATCAGCTACGTCGACAAGCTGGTCGAGCAGCGGCGCAACCTGGTGCTGGAAAAAGCCGAGTTTCCCGAGGAGGCGCAGCCGGCGTTCCGTGGCTACGAGGTCAACGGCAACCCGTGGCAGCTGCCCGCCGAGGAGCGCGGCGCGTGGGCCGAAGGCCTCGGTGTTCCACTCGTCTCGGAGGCCGGTGGCGACTTCGACTATCTGTTTTTCGTCGGCTCGCCCGGCAGCTACGACGATCACGGCAAGAAGGTGTCGCAGGCGCTGGCGAAAATTCTCAAGGCGGCCGGCGTGAGCTTCGCCATTCTCGGCCCGGAGGAGTCCTCGACCGGCGACGCGGCGCGCCGGCTCGGCAACGAGTACCTGTTCCAGATGCTGGCCATGCAGAACGTCGAGGTCATGAACGGGTACGGCATCAAGAAGATCGTCACCAACTGCCCGCACGCGTACAACACGCTGTCCCACGAGTACCGGGACTTCGGCGGCGACTACGAGGTCGTCCACGGCACCCAGCTGGTCGCCGAGCTGGTCCGGTCGGGTCGCCTCACGCTGACCCGGTCCGTCGACCTCGACCTCGCCTATCACGACCCGTGCTACCTGGGCCGCACCAACGGGGAGTACGACGCGCCTCGCTTTCTGCTCACCGCCATTCCTGGGTTGAAGGTCCGCGAGGCGGAGCTGAGCCGAGAACGGTCCATGTGCTGTGGTGCCGGCGGCGGGAGAATGTGGCTCGAAGAAGCTCTCGGTACGCGGATCAACCGGCTGCGCTTCGAGCAGCTGCGCGCCAGCGGTACCGAGCAGGTCGCGGTGGCGTGTCCCTACTGCTGGTCGATGCTGTCTGATGCGCAGCAGGACAGCGGGCTCGAGGACGCGCAGACGCTCGACGTCATCGAGCTGGTGGCGATGGCCGTCGACGCCTGAGCCTCCGTCCCGTCCGCGGCCTCCGGTGGCTCGAGTTGACGTTGCGACTCATGACCAAACGGACTATATTGGTCAGAGTAGCGAAAGCTGTCATGTGTCTGGACAACGGTTTCCCGCCAAGTGTGCCGGTTGCGTCCCGATGGGATTTTTCCGGCCCGAGCGAGAGCCGTCACGATGCCAGACGGTGGACCGTCCGTGCAACGAGCCTCGGGCTGCGATGGGCTCCCCCGGGCCCACCGAGGACCATCGGATCCAAAGACTGGAGGAATCACCGTGACCAAGCAGGGATTCAACAAACGAAATCTGACGACGGGTGACATCGCCAAGCTGTGCGGTGTCAACTTTCGGACGGTCATCCGGTGGATCCAGCGCGGCCACCTCAAGGCCTTCCAGCTGCCGGGTCGCGGCGACAATCGGGTCCAGGTGGCCGACTTCATCGCCTTCCTGCAGGAGAACGACATGCCGATCCCAGAGGAGCTCGCGCCGTCCGGCCGTCGTGTCCTCCTCGTCCAGAGTGACCAGAAGCTGGCCGGGGCGCTCGACAAGGCGCTGCGTGGCGCCGGCTTCGAAACCGAGCTGGCGCCCGACGGCTTCACGGCGGGGGCACTCGCGACCTCGTTCCAACCGGCCGTGATGGTTGTCGATGTCGGCACCAAGGGCGTCGACGGCGCGAGCGCGGTCAAGCTCATCAAGGCGGACAACCGACTCGCGCTGACCCGGGTGATCGCGCTGACCCCGACCACGGCGAGCAAGAAGAAACGCGACGAGCTGCTCGCCGCAGGCGCCGACGAGGTGCTGGATCGTTCGGTAAAACCCGCCGAGCTCGTCAACCGGGTGGCGTCCGGGGCCGAGGCGCCGCTCGGTTGACCGTCAGTCGACGAGCACCAGGTCGACCCGGTTGTCCGGTCCTTCCCAGACGCTGACCTCGAGCAGCGTGCCGCCGGCCGCTTCGACCACGGGACCGATCTTCCCCGACAGCACCTCTGCGATCCGTTCGGCTGACGGCGTCGGACGCCCGATCTCGGGGTGCCGATTGAGATCGCTGCCGTCGAGCGGCGCGACCGCGTCGGCGAGGACGCGGTGCATCTCGTGAAAGTCCAGGGCGTAGCCGTCCGGGTTGAGCCGCTCGGCGCCGACCCGGATCGCGACCTGCCAGGTGTGGTGATGGGATGCCTCCGGTCGGCCCCGGTAGCGGGTGAGTGCGTGTGCGGCATCGAACGACGCGCGGGAGTGGATCACCCAGCGTGCCATCAGCCGACCGCCGATGTCCCGATTCCGGCGGGTCGGACGGCGCGCCGGGCCGGGCTCAGGATCAGCTGCTCGCGGCTGATCCTGAGCGCACCGATGGCATCGGCGTCGATTCCCAGCTCGGTCATCAGCTGCCTGATCCCGGCGACCGGCCCGGACGTCTGACGTGCGTTGAGGTCGACGATGAGGCTGCCGTCGCCGGATATCTGCCAGCGCAGGATCGCGGCCGCCGTCGTGCGATCGACGGCCGTCGGCTCGTCCGGCCACGGTGCTCCGGCGACCGGCGCGACACGGTATCTCGACGCCGAGATCATCTTGCCGAGCGACGGTGCGCCGTCGAGCAGCGGTGTCACGGCCGTGATTTCGACGCCGGTCGGCAGCAGTCGATTGGTCGCTGCGACGTGCTCGGGGCGGACCGCCGCCGTGCAGTCGACGTCGAACAGCTCGGCGTCGCCTTCGTGGCCGACGCCGAGCGCAGGACCCATCGACAGCCGAATGTGCGGATTGTACCCCTCGGTGTACCGAACCGGCACACGGCCGCCACGCAGCGCCCGCTCGAGGGCGTCCATGACCTGACGGTGGGACAGGTACCGTGCATCGCCATGCTTCCTGAAGGCGAACCGGTGGCGCCGGAAGACGGGTGCCTGCGGTCGGTCGTCGGACGGCGGCGGGATCCGCGGCTCCGGCCGCAACCGGTAGGCGGCAGCCTTGGGATGGTCGGCCTGGGGCAGCGCGTCACCGACCAGCGGCAACGAGCCGTCGGCGAGTCGGGTCTCGGTGCCGTCGCCCGGGATGCCGCACCGGGAGCAGTGGCCCCACTTGCAGTCCTCGGTCCCGATCTCGCGCAGCGCGCGCCGCCACTCGGCCTTGAGGTAGCTCTTGCGGACTCCCGCGTCGATGATGTCCCACGGCAGCGGATCACCGAGCTGGCGTTCGCCGAGCTGCCGTTCGAGGTCGACCTCGGTTTCCTCGATCGCGTTCGTCCAGGCATCCAGATCGAGGTGGTCGTGCCAGCCGTCGAAGACCGCACCTCGGTCGTGGGCGCGCTCGATGGTGTGCGACAGCTCGCGCCCGCCGCGCGACAGCAGCGCCTCGAGCGCCGACTCCTCAGGGTTCGACCAGGTGAGCCGAGCACCCTTGATCTTCCGGAATCGGCTCTTGAGCCAGCGGATCCGCCGGTGCAGCTCGTCGACGGCGACGAACGGCTGCCACTGGAACGGCGTCCACGCCTTGGGCACGAAGCAGCCGACCGAGACCTTGATCTCGACCCTTCGGCCACGGATCCGCCGTCCGGCCGACGCCAGGTTGTCGGCGAGCACGGCGAGCTCCTCGAGGTCGTCGTCGGTTTCGGTCGGCAGGCCGATCATCGCGTAGACCTTGATGGTGTTCCACCCCTTGGCGAACGCGGCCTCGGCGGCGAGCACCATGTCGGCGTTGGTGAAGGTCTTGTTGACGACCCGGCGCAGCCGGTCCGAACCGGTTTCCGGGGCAAAGGTGAAGCCCGATTTCCGGACCCGCGACACCGCTTCGGCCAGGCCGACCGAGAAGGCGTCGGCGCGCAGGCTTGGCAGGGCGACCGACACCCGGCGCTCGGCGAGGCGGTCGGCCAGGTGGTAGACCAGGGGCTCGACCTGCGAGTAGTCGGCGGTCGACAGGCTGAGCAGGCCGACCTGCTCGAACCCGGTCTCGTCGATCTGCCGCTCGAGCCGGTCAACCACGGCAGCCGGATCGTGCTCGCGGACCGGACGGTACCAGTAGCCGGCCTGACAGAATCGACAGCCCTGGGTGCAGCCGCGCATGATCTCGAGCCCCAGGCGATCCTGGATCACGCCGGCGAACGGCACGATAGGCGCGGTTGGCTGGTCGGCGAGATCGAGCGCCTCGGCCCAGACGCGGGTGATCGGGAATGGTGCATCACCGGTGTGGTCCCACGAGCCGGGACGGTCCTCGCCGGGTGGAACCCAGTGGTAGAGACCGGGGACGTACACACCGTCGACTGCGGCCAGACGTTCGAGGATCGACCGCCGACTCCGTCCCGTCGAGCGGCCGTACCGGATCACGTCCAGCATGGTGTCGAGTGCGGCCTCGGCGTCGCCGATCAGGATCGCGTCGAAGAAGTCGGCCACCGGTTCAGGGTTGGCCGTGCACGGCCCGCCGCCGATCACGAGCGGGTCACTGTCGGTGCGCTCCGATGCACGGCGGCCGATCCCGGCGAGGTCGAGCAGGTAGGGGACGTTGATGTAGTTGAGCTCCGACTGGAGCGAGATGCCGACGACGTCGAAGTCAGCCACCGCGTGGTAGGACTCGAGGGTGTACAGGGGCAGGTCCGCTGCGCGCAGCGCCTCGGCCATGTCCGGCATCGGCGCGAAGGTGCGTTCGGCGAGAGCGTCGCCGCGCCGGTTGACGAGGTGGTAGAGGATCCTGGTGCCCTGGTGCGACATCCCGATCTCGTACGCGTCCGGAAACGCCAGAGCGACACGGACCTCCACCTCGTCCCAGGGCTTTCGGGTCAGGTTCCGCTCGAGCCCGAGATAGCGCGCCGGGCTCTGAACCGTGGGGAGTATCCCGTCCAAACGGTCGCGCAGGTTCCGTGGTTCGATCGTCAGCGCGGTTCGCGGCTCGTTCATAGCGGCTCAATATATACCAGGTCTCAATGAAGACAAGCGGGGCGAGGCGAAGACACCCACCTCAACTTCCGAAAACCCACGGAGTCGCCGCGATTCCGTGGGTTTTCGGAACCTACTCATTTCCGTCGGCAGAACGAAACGCCCTGAGGACCTCCTCGGCGGCGGCCGCGGCGGTGACCTCGCCCTCGACGACCGCGCGTTCGAGACTCTCGACCCGGCGCACGACGTCCGGGTGCTCGCGGACCGCGGCCTTGAGACCCTCCTCGACCATCGACCACATCCAGCGCAGCTGCTGGGCCGATCGAAGCCGCTCGAGCGCGCCGTCGGCCTCCAGGAAGGTGCGGTGCTCGAGGATCAGGTCGCGGATCTCGTCGAGGCCGTCGCCGGTGACCCCGCTCGAGGTCACGACCCGGGGCGTCCACTGGCCGTCGACCGGCGGACGGAGCAGCTCGAGGGCGCGTTCGAGCTCGGCCCGAGCGCGATCAGCGCGGTGTCGGTTGTCGCCGTCCGCCTTGTTGACCGCGATCAGGTCGGCGATCTCCAAAATGCCCCGTTTGATCCCCTGGAGCTCGTCGCCGGCGCCGGCGAGCATGAGAAGCAGGAAGACGTCCACCATGTCGGCGACCGTGGTCTCGGACTGGCCGACGCCGACCGTCTCGACCAGCACCATGTCGAAGCCGGCCGCCTCGCAGACCAGAATCGACTCGCGGGTCTTCCCCGCGACACCGCCGAGCGAGCCGCCCGACGGGGACGGTCGGATGAAGGCGTCGTCCGAGCGCGACAGCTCCTCCATCCTGGTCTTGTCGCCGAGGATCGAGCCGCGCGACACCGACGACGTCGGGTCCACCGCGAGCACTGCGACCCGGTGCCCCTGTCGGATCAGGCGCAGCCCGAACGCCTCGATGAAGGTGCTCTTGCCGACGCCCGGCACGCCGGTGATGCCGAGGCGGTGGGCCCCGCCCGTGAAGGGAAGCAGAGCTGTCAGGAGCTCCTGGGCCGCAACACGGTCGCCGGGGTTGTTCGACTCGACGAGGGTGATCGCGCGTCCGAGGGACGCGCGGTTGTTGTCGCGGACGCCGCGGAAAAGAGGTTGGGGATCTTCCGGCACGACCATGGTTTCCTTCG
>JASFPU010000027.1:0-12341 GCA_050115855.1 Holophagae bacterium | reverse complement strand
CAGCGTGACACCGAGCTTCTTGAGCCGGCGCTGCAGGGCCTTGGCGACATCGCGGTCGAGACCGGGCACGATCTCGGAGAGAAACTCGACGATCGTGACGTCGGAGCCGAGCTTGGCGTACACCGTTCCGAGCTCGAGCCCGATGTACCCCGCGCCGACGACGACGAGTCGCTCCGGAACCCGATCGAGCGACAGCGCCTCGGTGGAACCGATCACCCTGTCGCCATCGAACGCGAGGCCGGGCAGCTCGATCGGCGTCGATCCGGTGGCGATCACCGCCGACGAGAACTCGATCTCTACAGTGCCGTCCTCGGTCGACACCTGAAGGCTCCGGTCGGACACGAAACGAGCCTCACCGTGGACCACCTCGACACCGTTCTTCGAGCACAGGAACTCGACGCCACCGGTCAGCCGCTCGACGATACCGTCCTTCCAGGCCACCATTTTCGGCAGATCGACCGAGAGGCTGTCGACGGTGACGCCCATCCGCTCGGCGTGCTGCGCCTCGTAGGCGAGATCGGAGGCGTGAATGAGCGCCTTGGACGGGATGCAGCCGACGTTGAGGCAGACACCGCCCAAGCGGGGCGCCTTCTCGACCAGCATGACGTCCTTGCCGAGCTGGGCCAGCCGGATCGCGGCGACGTACCCGCCGGGACCCGCTCCGATGACCACCGCATCACATCCGCGGGATACCGAACCAACGACCATCACAACCTCGCCATCAAGAGTCCTGGATTGGAGACCAGCCCGACCAGATCGGTCATGAATCGCGCGCCGTCCGCACCGTCGATCCAGCGGTGGTCGAACGACACGCTCAGGTACATCATCTTGCGCACGACGATCTCGCCATCTCGAACCACCGGCCGGTCCTGGATCTTGTGCAGACCGACGATCGCCAGCTCCGGCTGGTTGATGATCGGAGTCGCGAAGACGCCGCCGAGCGGACCGATGTTGGTGACCGTGCACGTGCCGCCGCGCAGCTCTTCGAGCGCGAGCTCACGCCGACGCGCCCGAGCCGCGAGGTCGGCGATCTCGTCCGACAGCTCGATCATGTCCTTGCGGTCGGCGTTGCGAATCACCGGAACGATCAGGCCCTCCGGGGTGTCGACCGCGATGCCGATGTTGTAGAACCGCTTGAGCACGATCTCGCCGGCCTCTTCGTCGATCGTCGCGTTGAACATCGGGTACCGCTTGAGCACGGTCACCAGGGCCTTGACAAAGAACGGCAGCAGGGTGAACCGGCCGCCGTCGGCCTCGACCGACGCCTTGACCGCACGGTACTGCTGGTACAGCTCGGTCACGTCTGCCTCGTCGACATGGGTGACGTGCGCGGCAGTCTGCTTCGACTCACGCATGGCACCGGCGATCACCTTGCGCAGGTGGCTGAGCGGGACCCGTTCGACCTCGCCGTCGACGGTCGTGTCGGCGACGCCGATCGGCGCCGCCGACGGACGCCTCGGCACCGGGGCGGTCGCGGCGTCGGCGGCGCGCTGGACGTCGTCGTCGGTGATCCTGCCGTTGGACCCGGTGCCCGACACCGTCGCGAGATCGACCCCGAGCCGACGCGCCGTGGCGCGCGTCTTCGGTGTCGCGAGTGGACGTCGATTCGGTGTCGATTCCGTTGCCGAAGCCGCAGGCGCGGGCGGCGCAGGCACCTCGGTCAGCTCCGGCCGCGTCGCCTCCGGACCGGCCTCGTCAACCGGCTCACCGGGGTCACCGATCGTGACCAGTGGGTCGCCGACCTCGATCTCGGCATCCGATCCGACGTGAAGCCTGAGCACCGAGCCGGCCCTGGGCGACGGCAGCTCGACCACCGCCTTGTCGGTCTCCACCTTGACCAGCGCCTGATCCTCGGCGACGGTGTCGCCCTCAGCGACCAGCCACTCGACGACGCGACCCTCGTGGATCCCCTCGCCGACATCGGGAAAGTTGAAGATGAATGCCATCTACTGCCCTTCCATCGCGCTCCGCGCCACGCCCGGAACCGCTAAAACTCCAATGTCTCACGCACCGCCGCGGCAATTCGGTCCCGCGTCGGCAGGTAGCGCTTCTCGTTCTTGGCGAGCGGAAACACCACGTCGTACCCCGCGACCCGCTTGACCGGCGCCTCCAGGTGGAGCAGTGCGTGCTCGCCGATCAACGCGGCGATCTCGGCACCGAAACCGTTGGTCCGCGGCGCCTCGTGGACGACCACCGCCCGACCGGTCTTCGTGACGCTGGCAAGCATGGTCGACCGATCGAGAGGGTTGAGCGTTCTGAGATCGACAACCTCGACGCTGACGTCCTCCCGGGCCAACATGTCGGCGGCGTCGAGACACACCCTCACCATGGCGCCCCACGAGATCAACGTCACGTCGTCGCCCTCGTGCGGCACCGACGCCACGCCGAGCGGAACCGTGAACGGCTCGGTCGGGATCTCGTCTCGGAAGGCACGGTAGATCCGCTTCGGTTCCATGAACAGAACCGGGTCGGGATCACGGATCGCGGCGGTCAGCAGTCCCTTGGCGTCGTACGGGTTGGACGGCACGACGACCTTGAAGCCCGGGCTGTTGAGAAACAACGTTTCGTAGCTCTCTGAGTGGTGCTCGGGCGGGTGGATACCACCCCCGTACGGCATCCGCACCACCATGGGCACCGACAGCACACCTCGCGTCCGGTTCCGCAGCCGGGCGGCGTGGGCCAGCAGCTGGTTGACCGCGGGGTAGACGAAACCCATGAACTGGATCTCGGCCACCGGGCGCATGCCGGTCGCGGCCATGCCGACCGACATGCCGATGATGGCGCTTTCGGCCAGCGGCGTGTCGATCACGCGGTCGGCGCCGAACTCGTCGATCAGACCGTCGGTGGCACGGAACACACCGCCGTCGACGCCGACATCCTCGCCCAGGATCACCACCGACTCATCCCGGCGCATCTCGTCGCGCATGGCGTCCCGGACCGCCTGGGCAATGGTCAGCTTCTCGGTACCACCGGCCGGCTGGGACTCGACGGCGTGGATCTCGGCCGTGCTCACGACGCCTCCGCACCGGTCGCTTCGGCCATCTGCTCGGCGAGATGGGGCGGCAGCTCGGCATACATGTGGGTGAAGATGTCACCGGGATCCTGCGGCGGCATCGCCTCCGCCTCGGCGACCACCCGATCGACCCAGGCGTGCGCCTCGTTCTGAGCCGCCTCCTCGCGATCGGCGTCCCACCAGCCGTGCCGCTCCAGGAAGCCACGGAGCCGCACGACGGGGTCGCGCTCGGCCCAGGCCTCGACCTCCTCGTCATCCCGGTACCGGCTCGCATCGTCGGCGGTCGTGTGATCACCGAGCCGATAGGTCACCGCCTCGATGAGCGTCGGACCGCCGCCGTTGCGGGCGCGCTCGATCGCCTCGGCTGCCGCCGTGTACACCGCGAAGACGTCGTTCCCGTCGACCTGGATACCGGGAATCCCGTACGCGTGCGCCTTCTGCGCCAGGGTCTCCGAGGCGGTCTGCTGGTGCAGCGGCACCGAGATCGCCCACTGGTTGTTCTGAATGACGAAGACGCAGGGCGTCTGGAACACACCGGCGCAGTTCATCGCCTCGTGGAAATCACCCTCCGAGGTCGACCCGTCGCCGCCGAAAGTCACGGCGACCGCGTGCTCGCCCCGGAGCTTGATCGAGAGACCGACGCCCGTGCCGTGCTGCCACTGGCTGCCGACCGGAACCGCGACCGGAAACACCCGAACTCCGTCGGGGAAGGCCGAGCCGCGCTCGTCACCGGCCCAGTAGGCGTAGATCAGGTGAGCCGGAACGCCCCGGAGCCACATGATGCCGTGTTCCCGGAACGCCGGGATCAGCCAGTCTTCGTCGGCCATCGCCTGCGCCACGCCGGTCTGGATCGCCTCCTGACCCTTGATCGGCGGCCAGGTTCCCATCCGGCCCTGGCGCTGGAGCTTGAGGGCCTTGTCGTCCATTGCCCGCATCCGGACCATCTCGAGGTACATCGAGCGCACCCTCTCCTCACCCAGATCCGGCAGCAGGTCGTCGTCGACCCTGCCGTCCGGTCCGAGAATTTCGAGCCGCTCGGTGACCGCGTGGTAGACCTGCGTTGTGGGCATTCCCTCACCTCTCCTTTATCGCGTTCACCGTTGAGAACAGGGATCGATGGTCGGCTATTTCGCGTCGATATCCGGTACGAAACGCGCGCAGAACGACCTCGGGTTGCGTCCTGGACAACGCCGTCAATCGTTACGTCATTCCGCCATCTGAAACCACTGACCACCGCTCTTCGCCGTAAATTGCAACCTGCTCCGGCGACGGTGTCGCGGCGGCCGGCTCCGACGCAGCCAGGTCGAGGCACTGCGCGAAACGGCGGATCACGGCAGCCGAGATCCGCTCCGGGTCGACCCCCTCGACGGCCGGTGCGAGGGCGCGTTCGACGCGGTCCTCCGACACCCCGAACACACCCGAGTACAGCGACGCGTCGAGACCGAGAAGCACAGCGGCGTGGATCAGCACGCCCCCCTTGCGCCGGGTCTGCGAGCAGCCGACCGCCTTGCGACCGTCGACGGCCAACGTGTCGGACAGCTGGTCCTCGAAGCAGATCGGCGACCGCACCCGACTGGCACGGCGCGGCTCGTCGATCCGCACCGCCCGGCTGCCGACATCGGCGAGGGCCAGCGCCAAGGCATCGAGAAAGTGGCCGTAGAGCCCGACGATCGCGGCGGCCCAGGGGTGGTCTCCGGGCAGCGCGAGCGCCACCCCGAGGTCGCCACGGTGGATCACGCCGGTGCCGCCGCTGAGCCGCCGAAGCACCGGAATGCGACGGCGCCGGCACCAGTCGAGGTCAACGTCGGTCGGTGGCTGCGCATAGCCCAGAACCACCACCGGCCCCGGCCAGGACGTCACCAGCAGGCTGGGCTGGCCGTCCGCGGCCCGCGCCAGCATGTCACCCTCGAATGCGAGGTCCCGGCTCGGCGGACCGACCGAGACAAAAGTGTCGAGCCTCATCGCGCAGACCCCGATTCCGACCTTCGGACCGCCGCGAGCTTGACCTGCTCGAGCGGGCGAAAGGGCGCGTGCCGGGGCGCCGCCGCGACCGCCGCCCGGCGCCATCCGGCGGGCAGGCCGTCAACCACGCGCTCGAGCGCGCCGATCAGACGGAGCCGGCCCCCCCCGGGTCGCGCACCGAGACGGCCGAACGCTCTCACCCTGCCGAAACCGGCTTGTCTGAGGGCACGCGCGAGATCGTAGTGGCAGTACTCCTGCAGATGCAGCCCCGTCGCCCGATCGGTGAAGCCGCGCGAGATGTCGTGCGGCCCGTAGATCCGGTTCGGCGTGACCACGACGTAGATGCCCCCGTCGCGCAACAGGTCCATCACCTGGGTCAGGTGGTCCGCCAGATCCTCCGGGTGGAGGTGCTCGACAAAGTGGCAGCTGAGCGCGACATCGACCCCGCGATGCGGGATCCGCGCAGCGACATCGAGGCTCGACACGAACTCGAAGGCGGGCGGCAGGTCGACCGGGTCGAGCTGCGGGTCGACGGCGTCGACCGCCCACACCCGGTCGACCCTGTCGCACAGTGCGAGGCTCAGGTCGCACTGCCCGGCGCCGAACTCGGCGAAACGGGTACCCTCGCTGACGAACGGCGCGAGCAGCCTGAGCAGCGGACCGACCTGGGCGCTCTGGGCGGCGTGGTCGCCCGGCAGCTCGACCCGCCGGAAGAGCTCGTCGTAGACCTCCTGGTAGAGCCTCTGACGTCGCCCCTTGGGCGCTGTGCGCAACCGATCCGCGAGCCGCCGCTCGATCTCGAAGTGCTGTCGCCGGCGGTCGAGCTCGCGATCGGTCGGCGCCACGATCGGGCTCACCCGCCGATCAGATCGGCGTGCAGCACCTGGTCGAGCCGCCGCGTCTCGATCGGCCAGTCGTCGGGCACCAATGCGGCAAAGGCGTCCGACGAGAACCACTCGTCGTCGCCCGGGTAGGTGGGCACGATCAGCCGCGGAAACCGCGACAGGATGTCCCGATCCGACACGGTCCGACGTGAGGCGAGCGCGCGCCGCCGGTGGTCGGTCTCGTCGAGACCGGCGAACACGCCGCTCGCCGCACGCAGCTGCATCAGAAAGTGACCGTCGCTGATCGTCGGGGCGCCGGCCTGCGGACCGACCAGGACTCTGGACAGCAGGTGACGTGCAGCGCCCGGGACACCGCGCTCTCGAACCCGTCGGCGCCACCGTTCCATCCGTCCCGGCGGTGCGGTCGTCGGCGCGAACGGGTCCGCGGTCAGACCGTGCAACGCCGCGTCCCGCTCGGCAAAGGCGGTCAGCCGGTGGAGAAACGTCATCGTAACCGCCGTCCCGAGCGCGGCACGGTGCTCGTCGTCCGCGCACGCGAAGAACGTGCGCAGCGCGTTGCGCTCGAAGAGCACGCCGCGGCGGAAGTCGCCGAGAGCGGACGAGGTCGCCGCACCGCGGTGTCGGGCGGAGGCGTCGGGCGTCGCCACCACCGCCCGGTCGCGGGCCCACAGCCGCCAGCCGAGATCGACGTCCTCGAAGTAGGCGAACAGGTTCCGGTCGAAACCGCCGAGCGCCTCCCAGTCGCGCCGCCGGATCGCCATGTTGCCGCCGCAGGGAAACGCGAGCGGCTCCCCCGCGCCGGGCGGATCGAGATCGCTGATCGGCCAGCCCTGGCCGATCTGAAAGGCGTGCACGTCGAAGGTCACGACGCCGCGCACGAAGTCGTGGCGGTCGCGGTCCCAGGTCACCAGGCGTCCGGCTGACACCGCGGCGTCGGGGTGCCTCGCCAGCGCCTGTTCGTGCGACTCGACGAAACCCTCGTCGGCGGCAGCGTCGTCGTTGAGCAGGATGAGCGGGTCACCGGATGCGGCCTCGGCGCCGAGGTCGACACCACCGGCGAATCCCAGGTTGACGTCCGAGCGGACCACGTCGAGCCACGGCCACCGCCGCGCGGCGGCCGCACCGCAGTGATCGGACGAGCCGTTGTCCACCAGCACGACCTGGGCGTCGCCACGGACCCGATCGTCGGCGAGTGAACCGAGGCTGTCCTCGAGGTGGTGCATTCCGGCGTGTGCGACGACGATCACCGAGGAGCTCACGACGTGCCCCGGTGCCGTCTCCACGCCCGCTGCACGCGCGCGAGCCAGCGCTCCGTCGCCTCGCTCGACGGTGGAGCCAGGTCGACGAAACGGTCGCGATGGGGGTCGCGCCACGGCGCGGCGGCGTACTCGCGCAGCGGTCTCGACACCGCCCGCCAGCTCCGCTCCGCGGCCCACGTGCGACCGGCGGTGCGCGCGCGATCCCGAGCCGGTTTGTCGTCTACCAGATCGGTGACCGCCGATGCCAGCGCCCGGGCGTCGCCGGGTGGGACCACCCGGCCGGCGCCGATCGCCTCGATGACACCAGACATGGCGCCGCCCTGCGTCGCGACCACCGGCAGGCCGAGCCAGAGCAGATCGACCATCCGGGTGCGCAAGCTGAGGTCGGTCTCGACGCCCGGCCGGTGCGTGACCACGGCCAGGTCGGCGATCGAGGCGAGCTCGAAGCGCCGCTCGTACGGCCGCCACGGCTCGAACCGGACCACCGTGCCCAGCCACCCGCGGCGATCGGCTTCGTCCCGGGTCCGTTCGGCGACCGCGAGCGGTGTCGCCTCGGGGTGCGGGTGGTCGACGAACACCACCACGGTGTTCGGTCGTCGGTCGAGGATCCGCGGCAGCGCCTCGAGCACGAGCTCGGGATCGTACCAGTCGTAGATGCCGCCGAAGTACAGTACGGATGTCTGGGCTCCGACACCGGTCAGGACATCGGCAGGTGGCACTCGCGGTGGCGGATTGCCCGATGGGCTGCCAAACGGCAGCTCGGCGATCAGCCGACCGAGCGTCGGGTCATCGTCGAGCACTGACGGGTTGATCCGACCCAGAGCACCGAGCCAGCCGAGGTAGAAGAACCGCTGATCCGCCGACGAACACAGGAAAAAATCGCCCCGCCCGAGCTGCAGCCGCCAGGTTGCATGATCGGTGCGGTACGGCTCGAACCCGAGCTCGCGGTGGTAGTGCAGGTTCTCGATGAGAAATGGATCGTACAGATCGACCACGACCGGCAGGTCATCGCGTTGCGCGAAATAGTGGTTGCCGAGGTGGCCGTGGAGCAGCACCCAGTCGTGACCTTCGGCCTGGGCGCCGAGACGATCCGGCTCCGCGGTCACGACCGACACGCCGTCGGGCACGGCCTCGGCCTCGTCGGCCGGGTTCGGGACCGCCAGGGTCACACCGTGGCCACAATGGGCGAGGACCCGGCTCAGGGCGACGAACCGTGTACCGACGCCGGCCGTCAGCCGGCGCACCGGCTCCGGGCAGATCATGAACACCCGGCTCACCAGCGCCTGCCGGACCGAAATTCGACCATGGGCGGATGGTAGCAGAGGCGGCGGGCTCAGTGGCATCCGGCTTCGCTTTCAGCTTCGCCGTGACAGGGTGGCAGTGGCAGTGGCAGTGGCAGTGAACAGTACGTCACCCGGGACCCGAGTCAAGACCGGATCGCTCCCGTTCCCGATCCCGTTCCCGATCCCGTTCCCGTTGCTCGCGCGCTCTGCGCGCGGCGTCCCACCCTCGCCCGGCTGCGGTCAGTGCCAAGCTCTCTTCGCGACCTTGGCCTGACTCGCTCGCCGGCCGAGCGCGGGTGCCCGTTCCCGACGAGACGGGACAGAACCGGAGCGCGCCCACGGTCGACCGCGGCGGGGCTCGGCGATTGCCACCCGTTGCATTGTTCGGTTGGAGCGCCATTGTTATGCGGGCGTCCCGCCCGCAACGAACACGTTCCGGAACCGAACAATGCAACACGTGGCACGTCCGCCGGCGACGCGCCCATTCCGGCTCACAGCAGCGTCGATCCCCGCGAGTTCAATTGCCACCGGCGGGCGTGCCGGGCTTGACATTGTGCTGCAGCGCCTTCCGGTGACGACCGCCTTCCACACAATGTCATGCCGGGCAACCGCCGAGCCCGAGCCCTCAACCACGGGCAGCCACACCGGTCAGCAGGAAGGCCGCCGGCGCCCGATCAGCGTGGCAGCGGCTGCGCCGATGGACTCTACGGCGCCGCTGGAGTCTGCGACAATGGCATTGACCATGCGCGTCGTGCTGATCGATCTCCACCCGCACTCCGATCCGATGACGCCGATCTCGCTTGCCAACCTGGCCGCGGTGCTCCGCCGGGACGGCCACCCGACGGCGCTGTGGTCGCTCGGCGCGGGCCGACCGTGCAGCATCGCGGCCCTGCGGTCGGCTTTCACCGAGCTTGCACCCGACCTGGTCGGCTTGACGGCCTACCAACGGAACCTGTTCCAGGTTCGCGCGGTGGCCCGCATGGCGCGCGAGTGCCGCCCCGGATGTCGGGTGCTGATCGGTGGCCCCCAGGCGACCTTCCTGCCGGACGACGCGCTCGCCGAGCTGCCCGAGTTCGATCTCGTCTGCCACGGTGAGGGAGAGCTCGTCATCGGCGCCGTGGTTCGTGCGCTCGAAGCCGACGCACTCGACGAACCGATTCCGGGAGCCACCACTCGCCTGGACGACGGCGGCTGGTTGCGCGGCCCGGAGCCGACGCCGCCCGCTGACCTCGACGACTACCCGTCACCCTGGCTCGACGGCGTGCTCGATCCCGCCGATTGGGACGAGTCGATTCTGCTGGCGTCGCGTGGCTGTCCCCATCACTGCGCCTTCTGCGTCACCCCGAGGGCGTTCGGCCCCGTCATCCGAGCCCACTCGGTGGAACGGGTGCTCGCGGACATCGAGGTGGTGGCGCGGCGTGGCAACGGTCGTCTCTGGTTCGCCGACCCCAACTTCTCGTTCGACGCGGACCGCGTGGTCGCCATCCTCGAAGGCATCGTCCGGCGGCGACTCGAGGTCAGGATGTGGCTCGAGACCCGTGCCGACATGGTCACGCCGGAGCTGCTGCGGCTGCTCCAACGAGCCGGCGCCCACACCGTGGCGCTCGGGCTCGAGAGCGCCGTGCCGCGCGTGCTCGAGCGCACCGGCAAGGCGATCCGGCCGGACGCGGTCCGTCGCGCCGCATCTGACGCGCTCGAAGCCGGCCTCGACGTCGAGCTTTTCTCCCAGTACGGATTACCCGGAGAGACCCGCGACGACGCGCTCGATACGCTCCGCTTCGTCCAGCGCTGCGGCGTCGCGGTGCGCGGCAACTCGAACGCCCAGCAGATGCAGCTCTACTTCGGTTCGGCGATCACCGCGTCTCCCGCGGGCCACGGTATCCGACCGCTGCGCGACGACCTGCCGCCGTACCTCGCTCCGGGTGACGAGTTCGAGACCGACTGGATGAACAGTGACGATCTGGCCGCGGTCCGAGCCGCGTGGAGCGCCGCGTCCGCCGACGGCGGCACGCGCCTGGTCTCGTGATCGTACCGGACGGGCCGGCGGCACCTGCCGTCGAGTGGCTGTTCGTCGACAACACGACGCCGCTCGCCGAGCTCGTACCGTGGCTCGCCGGCGCGCTGCCCGCCGTCGCGTGGACGTGCCACGTCGTGGTCGCCGCGCCCGACCCCGAACAGCGTCTCCTGGGCACCGTCATCGAGCACCTCGACCGCGAACCGCTCGCGACGGTCCACCTACACCAGGTCGTGCTCGGCTCCGATTGGGCAGCAGCGACCGCCGGGCTGATGCAGGCCGCCGAGCGATTTCAGGACGAGGCCTACCGCGAACGGACCGGAGCCAGATTGGTCCCGCTGCCGATCTCTGGAGTTCCGGCAGACCAGGATCTGCGGCCGGCGCTCGATCACGCCAGCGACCTCGTCCGACGACTCGCCAAACCCAGCCTGATCGTCGCGGCCGCACCCGATCACGCGACCTCGGCCGAAGCCGCCGAGCTCGGGCTCCGCATCCACGTGGCCGCTTCCGACGACACCACCTCTTTCCTCCAGCCGCTGACCACTGCTCACGTGCTCGACAGCGCCTTGGACAGCCTCGATTCAGGCCGCCCGATCGTTCGGCCGTGCCGTCCCCATCTCGTGGTCCACCGGAGTCGCATTCACGGTTGTGCACGACAGTGGCAGCGGCAGCTGTCGGACACCCGCGTCGCACCGGCTGCCGACGTGGACTGGCATCCCGATGCGGCGCTGTGCGCGGGCTGCATCGCCGACGCCATCGCCGCCTCGACGGCGGAGCTGGATGCCAACCTCCGGCGGCGCGAGGGACGCGAGCTGGCACTCAGAACGAGCGCCGAGCTGGTCGATCTCGGCCACTCCGGTGCCGCCGCCGAGGTCGCCCGCACCGCCGTCGCCCTGTCCGACGGTGACGGCCCACGCTGTGAAGCGCTGATCCAGGCAGCGCTCTGCCTGCTCGAAGCCGGCCGGTTGGCCGACGCCGATCGCGCGCTGGTCGACGCGGCTTCGATGGGCGCTCCGCCCGGTCCGATCGCCTATCACCGTGCCCACGTCCAGGTCGCGTGGCGGGACGACATCGAGGCCCTCGACCACTTCGCCGCAGCGCTGGCACACGGCACGGATGTCGTCACCCCGAACGATCTGCACCTGGAGATGGCGCTCAGCCACATCCGGCTCGAGGAGTGGTCGGACGCCCGCGAGCACCTCGAGCTGGCCGGCCCGACGACACCCGACATCGCCTTCAACATGGGCGTCTGCGAGCTGAACGAGGGACGCGCCACCCTCGCCCTCGAGCACTTCGACCGCTGCCTGGAGCTCGGTCCCGTCGGTAGCGATCTCGGGCGGGTGTTGTTTTTTCGGGGATTCAGCCTCAAGGAGCTCGCGCGCTGGGACGAGGCGGTCCGCGACCTCGAGCGGTCGATCGGGCTCGAGACCCCCGAGCTCGCGCACCACAACACGCTCGGGTTCTGTCTGTTCAAGCTCGGCCGCCACGCCGAGGCGATCGACAGCTTCGAGCAGGCCGTCGAGATCGATCCGACGTCGGCCGTCGACTGGGCCAACATCGCAGTCAACCTCGAGCGGCTCGGCAACACCCGACGCGCGGCCGAGCTCTACCGCAAGGCGCTCGCCATGGATCCCTCGATCGGCTTCGCGGCCGAGGGCCTGGAACGGCTCGGCCAGCACTGACCGAACCACTTCACCGGATCGCGAGGACCTCGATCTCCGCACCTTCAATCGCCGCCGGCGGGCGTGCCGTCTTGAACATTGTGCCGAGCGCGCGGCGGTTCCCATCGCGCTGCTCACAATGTTCAAGGGGGCACCCCGCGCTCGGCTGGCGGGCGAGTCAGGCCGAGATCGCGGAGCGAGATCGGCACTGACCGCAGCCAGGTGAGGGTGGGACGCCGCGCGCGGAGCGCGCGAGCGAACCCCGAGCTCGAGCGCTGAACCTCGTGCAGACGCACCGGCCAGC
>JASFPU010000026.1:0-12358 GCA_050115855.1 Holophagae bacterium | reverse complement strand
GAGACACCGAGCGTGACCTGCCGGAGCTCGAAGACGCCCCCGCCCCGCTCGACGAAGACCACGTCCTGGCCCGCCACGTTGATGACCGCCGAGTCGGGCACAGCGGCCACGGTCCTCTCGCCACCGTGCGTGACCGTTCCCTCGACGAACACGCCCGGGTAGAGCTCCGAGCTCCCGTCGACGATCTCGGCCCGGAGCTTGATGGTCCTGGTCCCCGGGTCGACCTGGGGCACCTTGGTGACCACCTTGGCGCGACCCACCATGTCCGGCCGACCGACCGGCGTGAAATCGACGGCATCTCCGCGAACCACTGCGGCCGCTCGATCGGGCGCGATCTGGAGCTCGAGCTCGATGCGGTTCGGGTCGCCCATGACCATCAGCGTGGCGAACTCCTCGACCCACTCGCGGTTCTGCACCGCCAGCTCCAGAATGACACCGCCGACCGGCGCGAAGATCGGCAGGTGGGCGTCGGTCGTGCGGGTCGAGAGGACCCGGTCGAGGGCGGCCTCAGGGTAGCCGTGATCGAGCAACTCGGTCCGTGCGATGTCGAACTCGAGCTGGCTCGCGAAGGCCTCCTGCTCTCTCTGCTGGAGCTCGAGCCGGGAGATCCCCTCGATGGCGTACAGCTCACGTCCGGCCTCGAGCCTGGTCGCGGCGAGACTGGCGCGCTCGCGTGCCTGGAGCAGGCTGGCCTGCATGGTCAGCAGCTCGTGCGAGTGGAGCTCGACCAGCAGCTGGCCGGCCTGGACCCGGTCGCCTGGAGCGACCATGAGCTCTTCGACGCGACCCGGGATCACCGCCTTGAGGGTCAGCGTGGAGCCGGGCACCCGAATGACCTGACCGACCACGCGGTCTCGGCTGTCGAACGTCCGCTGGCTGACCACTTCGACCACCACCCCGGCGCGTCGCATCTGTTCCGGGTCGAGCTCGACGACATCCGCCACGACCGGGACGGCCACGGCGAGGATCGCTCCCACCATCATCGCGCGCATGTCACTTCTCCTCATCGCGGCCCACCTCCGTCAGGGGGAACACCGATCGGTCGCCGAGCAGCACCGCCAGCTCCAGCCGGGCCCGGAGCAGCGACCTGCGGGCGTCAATCGCCTCCTCGACCAGACGGTCGAAGCGGTTCAGACCATCGATGTACGCGAGGTAACTGATCGCACCGAGCCGAAACTGCTCGGCCAAGGCGTGGTCGTTGTCCGACAGCTCGTCGAGCGCCGGTTCGAGCGCTTGAAGACGGTCGCTCGCGCCGCGTGCCGTCGCGAGCGCCTCCTCGGCCGACCGCACCACCTCCCGGGTCGCCAGCTCGAGCGACGCGTCGGCGGCGTCGGCCCGGGCGCGGGCCTGCTCACGTTGGCGGTGTCCGGCCGCGCCCAGCGGCAACGGCAGGGTCAGCTGAACGCCCAGGGCATCGAATCCCGGCTGCCCGGCGAACGATGGGATCCGTTCCCACTCGAGATCGATCCCGGCCCGCCCCCAGGCGGTCGCCGAAACCAGCTGAGCGGTTCGGCGCTCGAGCTCGGCCTGCCCCTCGGCGCGGCGAAGGACCGGACCGGCCGCCAGCTGATCGACTGATCGGGCAGCGTCTGCCGGCGTCGTCGACGCCATCGTCAGTGCCTCGAGGTCGCCGGACCGCACGTCGACCACTACGCCCGCGCCGCACAGCTCGCGAACCGCCGCCCGGGCCCGATCGACGTCACCACGGACGGCGGCCACACGGGACGACTGATTGACGTGCTCGAGCTCGAGCTGGCGGACCTCCGTGCCGGCGATCTCACCGAGCTGAAACCGCGCCTCCTGGAGGCTGAGGGCGGCGTCGAGCCGCTCGAGCCGGGCACTCGACAGCGCTTCAAGCTCGACCGCCGCCGCGAGATCGACCCATCGGCGGGCGACCTCGGCGACCGCGGCGACCACCGCCTCCTCCTCGGCCCAGCCGAGCCACGCCTCGGTGCTTCGGACCACCGATCGGGCCTTCGAGATCTGGCCGGGGAAGTTGAAGGGTGACCCGACTCGGAGGTAGTCGGCCGCGTTGGGTTGGCGACCCGACCTGGACACGCCTTCGCTCTGCAGCTGGAAGTAGGGTGTGCCTGCCGCAGCCTCGAGCCGCCGGCCCGCGGCCTCGGCCGCCAGTCGCGCCCGCTCCGCCTGCAGCCCGGGAAACTCGGCGAGCGCATGCCGTTGCGTCTCGATCAGACGGCCGACCGTGTCGGCCACCACCGTGCCCGGCTCGGCCGCCGCACCGACCGTCGCCGCCAGGGTCACGGGCACCATCAGCGCCATGAAACACCAGCACCATCTCGCTTCGGGTCGTGACGTCATCCGGCTGTACGGGGTTCTTCGCGGTCGCACAGACGACTCCTCCTTCCGCGTGTCGCGCTCGAAACTCAACGTTCGGCACAGTATGGGCATTCCCTCCCATTGTCGCAAGAAACTTCGTGTTATTAAGCTTTTGAGAAATCGCTCAAGCCACTTCGGCAGCCACAAATCCACCGCTGCGACGAGCCCACGGTACGATTGTCGGGTGGATGAAGAACGCCGCCCGTTCGCACCCCCGAGTCGTGTGCCCGTCTCCGGTCGTGAGCTCGGCGTCGCCGCCGTCGCGACGCTGCTCACCGCCATCGTGTGGCTCGTCGGGTGGCTCGAGCCGCTCGATCGGGCGGCCGGCGACGCAGCGCTCCGCTGGACGCACCGGCACCCCGCGGACACCCCGCTCACGACCGTGGTCATCGACGACCGGTCGATCGCCGAGGTCGGACCGCTGCCGTGGTCCCGGAGCGTGCTGGCTCGCCTGATCTCCAACGTCCGGGCTGCTGGCGCGGCCGGCGTCGCGCTCGACCTACTGCTCGTCGACCCGACCGACGCCGTGTCCGATTCGGCGCTCGAGCAGGCCCTCGACCGCGGTCCGACGGTCCTGGCCGCGGCGCTCGACCGGGACGGTGGCTGGCTGCTGCCGGATCACCGCTTCGACGGTCGCGATCGTGCGGCGCACGTCCACGCCGAGATCGGTGCCGACGGCGTGGCGCGCACGATCGCATCGACAAAACAGGCCGGAGGTCTGTCGCTGCCGGCATTCTCTCTGGCGGTCGCACGGCTGGTCCAACCAGGCATCGCCATCGAACCGGGCGTCGTGCTCCGTCCGGACTTCAGGCCGGCGCCCGACCGGATCCGCCGGATCGCGGCGGTCGATCTTGTCGCCGAGCCCGGCTCACCGCAGCCACTGGACGGACAGGTGGTCCTGATCGGAGTCACCGCCACCGGCTCGGGCGACCGCCTCGTCGTACCGACGAGCCCGGGACCGGCTCCGTCTCCGGGCGTGCTCGTCCACGCCTCGGCAGCGGCGTCGATCCTTCGTGGCGGGCTGATCCACCGGCAGGGCTCGTGGGCAGCGTTGCTCTGCGTTTTCGTCGCGGCCGCCGCACCGCAGATCGTCCGCAGCCGCGCCGGAGCGCTCCGTCCGTGGGCGCTGCTCGGCATGGCGGTGATGGTCGCGCTCGCCACGCTCGCAGCGCTCGAGCTCTGGAACCTTCAGCTGCCCGCGCCGGCGTTCGCGGTCGCGTTGATCGTGTCGGCGGCGCTGCGCGAGGGGTATGAGTCGAGTCGGGCGCAGCGTGACAGCGGTCGGCTGCTCCAATCGCTGCTCCGCCACCATCGTCCGAGCGCCGAGGTCGACGTGCCGCGCTCGGCCGTGGCGCGACTGGCGGTGCTGCGTCGTCTCCAGGCCGTGGTCCTCGAACAGGATTCGGCCCGCCGAACACTGCTCGACGGCATGCGGGACGGCGTGCTGATGTGGGACGAAAACGGACGCACCGCGGTGGTCAACCCGGCCGCGACCGAGCTGTGGGGTCGGCCGCCGCAGCGCGACGACGTCACCGGTCTGACCTCCGACACCGACGGGACGGTCACCGTCGATCGTGACGGGCGCGACGTTGAGGTCTCGATCTTCGCCATCGGCGACGGCGGAATGGCGCTGCTGCGCGACGTGACGGCCGAACGCGAGCTCGAGCGCAAGCGGCGCGACATGCAGCGTCTGGTCTCGCACGAGCTGAAGACCCCCCTCGCGTCGATCGCCGGTTTCGGCGAAACCCTCGAACGCTACGAGCTCGACACCGACGAGCAGCGGCGGGTGGCCTCCCTGATCCGGCGCGAGTCGCTCCGGCTCGGGGCGATGGTCACGACCTTCCTCGACCTCGAGCGACTCGATAGCGACCACGTCGCGCGATCCCGCGAGTTGACCGATCTCGGCGAGCTCGTCGGGCAGCGGCTCGAAATCCTGGCACAGACCGCGCGAGTACGAGGCCAGGCGATCGCGTCCGAACTCGCGACCGGGGTCGCTGTTCGCGGTTCATCCGAGCTGCTCGCACGGGTCGTCGACAACCTCGTCGGCAACGCCCTCAAGTACTCCGACGACGGAACCCAGGTCGAGGTGACCGTCCGCCGTGAAGGAGACCGGGCGATCCTCGCCGTCGCCGACCACGGGCCGGGCATCCCCATCGAAGCCCGACAGCACCTCTTCGAGCGGTTCTACCGCGTCCCGGGCGTGCGGGGGTCGGGCTCGGGGCTCGGGCTCGCGGTCGCCGAGGAGGTCGTGGCCTGGCACGGAGGATGCATTGAACTGGACAGCACCGTCGGAGAAGGAAGCACCTTCGTGGTGCGCCTGCCCGCGGAGGAGTGAGCCGATGAAGCAGCGAGTCCTGGTGGTCGACGACGACGACGCGATGCGCGAGATGATGGCGCTGGCGCTCGCCAAGGAGGGCTACAGGGTCGAGCGGGCGGGCTCCGCCGCCGATGCGATTGCCGCGGTGCACGACCTCACCTTCGACCTCGTGGTCGCCGACGTCTACCTCGGCGACGGCACCGGGCTCGATCTCGTCAGCGCCATCGAACAGCGCCCGAACCGCTGTCCGGTCATCCTGGTGACCGCCCGTGGCAGCGTCGAGACCGCAGCTTCCGCCCGCGATCACGGTGTGTTCGACTATCTCGCGAAGCCGTTCGAGATCGACCACCTGGTCGATCGGGTCCGGGCCGCACTCGCCACCTCGGCACCCGAACCGGCGGCGCCGTTGGACGGTCCGGAGTCGATGATCGTCGGCAGCGACCCCGCCATCGTCGAGGTCTACAAGGCGGTCGCCCGAGTGGCGCCGCTCGACATCCCCGTCCTGATCCGGGGCGAAACCGGCACCGGCAAGGAGCTGGTCGCCACTGCGCTCCACCGCTTCGGATCCAATCCGGACGGGCCGTTCGTGCCGATCAACTGCGGTGCGATTCCCGACAACCTGCTCGAGAGCGAGCTCTTCGGC
The DNA here is from genome assembly GCA_050115855.1 of Holophagae bacterium. Classification (GTDB taxonomy): domain Bacteria; phylum Acidobacteriota; class Thermoanaerobaculia; order Thermoanaerobaculales; family Sulfomarinibacteraceae; genus JAHECW01. Next base: position 7,058 of record JASFPU010000026.1, on the reverse strand, counting down.
CATCGCCGGGGCGCCTTCACCGGCGCCGACTCGGACCACCCCGGTGCGGTCGAGACCGCGCGCAACGGCACTCTCTTTCTCGACGAGGTCGGCGAGCTCCCGGTGGCGCTCCAGGTCAAGCTGTTGCGATTTCTCCAGTCCGGCGAGATCCAACCGGTGGGCTCGAAGCACCGGATCCGGGTACCGGTCAGAGTGGTCGCGGCGACCCACAGAAATCTGCGCGCCGAGGCCCGCGCCGGCCAGTTTCGTGAGGACGTGTACTACCGGATCGCGGCGTACGAGATCACCTTGCCGCCGCTGCGAGACCGCGCGTCGGACATTCCGCTCCTGGTCGACCACTTCCGCCGACGCCACGGTCGCGACGGGATTCCGCCGGCGACCGGGGATGTCGTACGGCTGCTCAGCCGCTTTTCCTGGCCCGGCAACGTCCGCCAGCTCGAGCACGTGGTTCAGCGCGCGATCATCGACAGCGGCGGCCTGGCGGACGAAGGTGTGGTCAGCGACATCCTCGACAGCCTGACCGACAGCGACGGCGCGCCGGACGCAGCCCCGAGGGTGGGCGACGACCTCGCCCTCAAGGAGCTCGAGGCGCGGCACATCGAGGCGGTGCTCCGGCGCTGCGACGGCAACCGGACACGCGCTGCGAAGATTCTCGGTATCGAGCGCAAGACGCTGTACCGGAAGGCGGAACGACTGGGCATCGCTCTCGACCCAGAGGAGGACCCATGAGCCGAGCCATCCTCATCGCGCTGCTCGCGGCATCGGTTCCGGTCGTCGGCGTCGACACCCCCGGGACCGTGCCGATCACGTACGAGGTCGTCGCCGTCGACGGCAGGCTCTTTCTCGAGCTCGAATCCGAGCCGCGGCGCCTGAATCCCGGTGACCGACCGGTCTCGGGCGACCGGCTTCGCACCGGATCGTCGTCCGCCGCGACGCTCGGTGTGCCGTCGTACACAACTGTCTTTCGTCTCGATTCGAAGACCACTTGCACCCTCGCCCACGATCGGCCGGGGGTCCTGCTGCACGTCGAGCGGGGCCGGCTGCGGGCCATGTTCGGCAGCTACAGCGGCACCGATCCCCGGATCGTGACGACGCCGTCTGCGGTGCTCGCGGTGCGCGGCACCGACTACGGGCTCAAGGTGAAAAAGAACGGCGACACCCGTCTCGTCGTCTTCGACGGTGTCGTCGAGGCGATCGACCCGACCGGCACGCGGCCACCGGTCCGCGTCGAGGCCGGGCAGCAGACGCGCATCCGGCCGGGGCGCACCGCCGAGACCCCGGAACCCCACCGCCTGACTCCCAACGAATGGAATCGCGGCTTCGACGCCCCGGCTCCGGGAACGGGGCCTGACGGGGGCGCCCCCGGCGGTCAGAGCGGCTCCCCGGGAGCCGGACAGCGGAGCGGCGGCGGGTCGAAACGCCGCGGCGGGTGAGTCCGAACGACCCGGTCGATGAGTCCGCACCGTCGACAACTCCGAGTCTCACCTGGCACGGACCTTGCGCTCTCCGGAGGTGTCGGCGCGCCACCACTCGCGCCGGACCGAACCAAAGGAGGTACGTGCCATGCACCGTCCAACCATCTTGCTCGCTGTCGCGGTCGCCTCGATCGCTGTCGCCCCCATCGCCGTAGCCGGCAACGGATCCGGTACCGGCGCTGATCCAACTGAGACCTTCCTGTTCAGCGGACCGGTGATCTCGTTCACCGCGAGCTCCGGATCGGGCATGCCCATGCTGACCGTCGACGACGCCGTCGCCGGTCCGGTCGACATCGCGCTCGGACCGGTCTGGTTCCTCCAGACGGCCGGCTTTGTCGCCGTCCCCGGCGACGAGGTCGAGGCCGAGGCTTTCGGATGCGTGACCTGTGCGGCGCCCTACGTCGCAGCATGGGTCGACAACCTGACCACCGGGGTCTCCGTCGATCTCCGCGACGTGGACGCGCGACCGGTGTGGATCCAGCGGCAGTCGGCTCGCGGCGGCTCCGGACGGCCCGGGCAGGGCAGCGGCGCAGGGGGCCAGACCGGCGGCTCCGGAACCGGCGGCTCCGGAACCGGAGGCCAGACCGGCGGCTCCGGAACCGGCGGGTCCGGAACCGGCGGCCAGACCGGCGGATCGGGCGGCGGGACCGGCGAGCCCGGAGGCGCCGGCACCGGATCGGGCAGCGGCCCGTCGAACGGGAGCGGGCTCGATATGTCACAGGTCGAGACGGTCGGCGGTTCCGTGGTGTCGTTCAACGGTCAGGCCGGCTCGGGCGAGCCGGTGGTCGTGCTCGACGTCGGCGGAGAGCTGATCGAGATCACCCTGTCGCCGTACCAGCCGATCGCTGCGGCCGGGCTGGTCATCGAGCCTGGGATCACCCTCACCGTCACCTTCGCCCCGACACTGTGTGACGACGAAACGCACCTCGTGGCGATCTCGATCGTCGACGATGCCACGGGCGTTCTGGTTCAGCTCCGGGATCCCGAAACCGGTTTCCCGATGGCCCCCGGCGGCGGCCACAACCAGCCGAACTGGCCGTAGCTGGCATCCCGCTTTCGCTCGACGCGCCCCGACGACGGGGCGCGTTTTTACGCGCTCAGATAACGCTGCCGTCGGGAATGACACCGTTCTTGGGAATGACCACGATGCCGTCGCGAATCGACCAACCGTCGCCTTCCGCCTCCTCGACACCGGCCTCGTTGAGGATTCGGACGTCACGTCCGATGCGGGCGTTCTTGTCGATGATTGCGTTGCGCACCACCGAACCCTGACCGATACCGACCGGCGGCGCTCCAGCGCCGGGATCGGGGTAGTGGCTGTCGACGCCCATGACCATGGTCCGCGACAGCTCGGCGCCGTTGATGTTCGAACGCAGACCGATCACGGAGTCCTCGACCTTGGAGTCGATCACCCGCGAGCCGTCGCCGAGCAGGACCCGCGAGAAACAGCAGCCGTCGAGCCGAGCCCCCGGCAGGTGCCGCGGTCGGGTATAGATCGGCCAGTCGCGATCGTGAAAGCTGAATGGCGGGTTGAACTGGACCAGGTCCATGTGGGCGTCGAAGAACGCCCGGGTGGTTCCGATGTCGCGCCAGTAGCCCTTGAAGAAGTGGGCCTGGACGCGGCGCCGTCCGACCTCGGCGGGAATCACCTCGCCGCCGAAGTCGACGAAGTCGTTGTCGAGCGCCTCGAGGAGGGCCTGCTTGCGGAACAGGTAGATTCCCATCGACGCCAGGTACGGCTGATCCGCCTCGACCCCCTTCTCCTCGAGCAGCTCCGGCGCCACCTCCATACCGGCGCGTTCCTCGGGCGTCCCCGGTTTCTCCCGGAACTCGAGAATCTGACCATCGTCGTCGACCCGCGCCGCACCGAACGCGGCGATCTCCTCGGCCGAGCAGGGCTTGACGCCGATGGCGACATCGGCGTCGTGCAGCATGAGGTCGGCGAGCAGGTCGCGATAGTCCATCCGGTAGAGGTGGTCGCCGGCGAGGATGAGCACGAAGTCGCCACGCAGCTGCTCGAACGCACGGATGTTCTGGCGCACGGCGTCGGCGGTGCCCTGAAACCAGCTGCTGTCGCCCTCGGTTTGTTGGGCCGCCAGTATCTGGACGAAGCCCTTCGAGAAGATGTCGAAGCGGTAGGTACGCCCGATGTGGCGGTGCAGCGACACCGAGTTGAACTGGGTCAGCACGTACATCCGATGCATGTGCGAGTTGATGGCGTTGGAGATCGGGATGTCGATCAGACGGTACTTGGCGGCAATCGGCACCGCGGGCTTGCTGCGGTGCATGGTCAGAGGGTACAGCCGGGTGCCCCGGCCGCCGCCGAGGATCAGAACCGTGACATCGTGTGCGAGGTCTTCAACGCGGGGCATGCCCACCGTCCTTTCGCGCGTCTCACTCGAGAGTCTAACAAAGGCGATACCGACGCGCCCTCGATCCGATCACCTCCGCCAGAACTCGCGCGAGAACAACGCCAGGACGGTGAAGATCTCGAGCCGACCGAACAACATCAGCGCCGCGAGGGTGATCTTGGCCAGTCCCGGCAGGTGGGCGAAGTTGTCGTACGCGCCGATCTCTCCGAGACCGGGACCGACGTTGCCGATGGCGGTCAGCGACGCGCTGATCGATGTCAGAACGTCGTACCCGGCGAGTGCGACAACTGCGGCGCCGACGATGGCGAGCAGGATGTACGCGGTCAGGAAGGCCCAGATGCCGGACAGCACGGAGTCTTCGACCACGAGGCCACCGTACTTCACCGGTCGGACCGCGTGCGGGTGGATCAGGCGATCGAGGGTGGCACGCAACGACCGGATGGCGAGCAACGACCGCAGGCTCTTGATGCCACCGCCCGTCGACCCGGACATGCCGCCCAAGACGAGCAGCACGAGCACGCCGATCAGCGCCGCTCCCGACCAGACCTCGAAGTCGGCGGTCACGTAGCCGGTGGTGGTGAGCAGCGACACCGTCTGGAACGCGGCGATGCGGATCGTCTCGCCGAGGTCGGTTCCGGGCTCGTGGACGGTCAGCGTGAAGTACGCTGTGGCGACCAGCACGACACCGATGAAATAGCGGAACTCGGCATCCCGCAGCACCTCGCGGCCGCGACCGACGACCACCCGGTAGTGGAGGACGAAGTTGATCCCGGCGGCGAGCATGAAGACGATCACGATCCACTCCACCGCAGGTGACCCGAACTCCCCGACCGACGCGTTGCGGGTCGAGAAGCCGCCGGTCGCCAGGGTCGTGAAGGCGTGGCACAGGGCCTCGAAACCACTGACACCGGCGAGCCGCAGCAGCAGCCACTCGAGGACCGTCAGCGCGACGTAGATCCCCCACAGCGAACGCGCCGTGTTGGCCAGTCGGGGCTGCACCTTGTCCGCCACCGGCCCGGGGACCTCGGCCTTGAACAGCTGCATGCCGCCGATGCCGAGCAGTGGCAGGATCGCGATCGTGAACAGGATGATCCCCATGCCGCCGAGCCACTGACTCATCGCGCGCCACAGCAGCAGCGACCTCGGCAAGATCGTGGTGTCGGCGATCACCGTCGAGCCGGTGGTTGTGAAGCCGGACACCGACTCGAAGAGGGCGTCGACCGGGCCGAGCCCGCCCGCAGTCAGAATGTACGGCAGTGCACCGAACAGCGACACCGAGATCCACGCCCCGCTGACCACGAGAAAGCCGTCCCGGGGCCGGATCTGCCGGTTGTCCGGTCGGAACAGTCGGGTCAGCAGCAGCCCCGTGCCGGCGGCGGCCACGGCGGTGAGCATCAGCGGCCGGAGCGATTCGCCGAAGCCGATCGCGGCGAGCAGCGGCAGGACGAGAAAACCGCCCTCGAACAGCAGCAGCCAACCGAGCAGGTAGAGCACGAACCGGGTGTTCATGGTCGGACCGTCACCGTTCCAGAATGTCGTCGACGCGCGACGCTTTCTCGGCCGTCGTCACGAGCAGCACGCGGTCGCCGGGCTCGATCCGGTCCGATCCACCCGGAATGAAAATCCGCTCGCCCCGGCTCACCGCCGCGACCAGGATGCCGCGCGGCATCCCGAGTGCCGCGAGCTCGGACTGGACCAGCCGGCTGGTCGCGGGCACCTCGACCTCGAAGGCCTCGACCGCATCGTCGAGCAGCGCCGCCACCTTTTTCACCAGACCGGTGCGCGCAAAGTGCAGCGCCAGGCTGACCGACAGCAGGCGGGGCGAGATCACCGCGTCGATACCCAGGTCGGCGATCAGGCTCGCGAGCGCAGGGTTGTCGACCAGGGCGAAGGTGTGAGCGGCGCCGAGGGTCCGGACGAGCAGGCACGCGACGATGTTCTCCTCGTGGTCCTCGGTGCAGGCGACGAACGCTTCGACCCGGTCGGCACCCTCCTCGCTGAGCAGCTCACGGTCGGTCGGGCTGCCGTGAATCACCAGGGTGTCATCGAGCCCGCCGGCCGCGGCGTCGGCCGCCTCGCGGCGGGAGTCGAGCAGCGTGACCGGGACCTTTTCCCGTTCCAGGCGCCGGGCGAGCTCGATCCCGATCCGGTTGGCGCCGGCGATCATCACGCGCCGCTCCCTGCCCCGGCTCGCGCCGAGCAGGGCGAGCACGTTGTCGAGCTCGCCCGGATCGAGCGCGAAATAGACCAGATCGCCGGCCCGGATCTCGTCCTCGCCGTGCGGCACGCGCCAGGCGCCGTCCCGTCGGATCGCGACCACCAGGACGGGGGTCGACGGGAACAGCAGACGAAGGTGAGACAAGAGCAAGCCGTTGAACTCGGATTTCGGACGGATGACGAAGCCGGCGATCAGCAGTCGATCTCCGAAAAAGGTCACCACATCAACCGCACCCGGCACCGGGATCAGCGACATGATCTTGTCGACCGCAGCCATGTCGGGGTTGATAGCGACCAGCTCGACCTCGGCGGCCGGGATCTGGTTGAAGCCGACCTCGTGACCGGTGTCACGGAGCCGGGCGATGACCCGAGGCACGTTGAAGATCTCGGAGCCGACCAGCGCGACCACCATGTTGACCTCGTCGGAGTCCGTGGTCGCCAGCAGCATGTCGCAGTTGGCGATGCCGGCCTGCTCGAGCACCGGCACCGTCGCACCGTTGCCGCAGATCACCTGAACGTCGAGTCGGTCGTTGATTTCGTTGACGAGCGCCCGAGACCGCTCGACCAGCACGACGTCGTGGCCGTCGGATGACAGCCGTGACGCGAGCGTCGATCCGACCAGACCTCCTCCGACGACGATGGCTTTCATGGCGACAGTGTAGCCGAACGGGGAAGTTCGACGCCGACTACGGCGTCGCGCCGTCGGCGATCCAGCGCCGGTAGAGCTCGAGCTCGTCGTCCGGCAGCCGGACCGAGCCGAACACGGTGCGCGGCATACCCCGACCGACCTCCACGTCGTGGGTCAGCTTGTGCCACAGGTAGGAGCCCTCGACGTCGCCGGGCGCGACGATCTCCATCCGCGGGACCTGGGTCGACGGCCGATGCACCATGGCCTCGTACCCGACACCCGGCTCGAGCACCAGCTCGGCCTCCGGCTGATCGGCCGTGTGGCAGGTCAGGCACCGGGCGAGGACCAGCGGTTCCAGGTGCTCGG
>JASFPU010000025.1:0-12429 GCA_050115855.1 Holophagae bacterium | reverse complement strand
GGATCGGGATCGGGATCGGGATCGGGATCGGGATCGGGATCGGGATCGGGATCGGGATCGGGATCGGGATCGGGATCGGGATCGGGATCGGGATCGGGGCGCCCGCTATACTCGCCGGGTGTCACGCCCCGCCTCGCTCACCGTCCGCCACCTGATCATCGCTGTCCTCGTCGTCGTGGTGGTCAACGCCCAGCTGACGTGGTGGATCGTGTTCATCATTCGCCAGAGCCGGACCGTCCTCGATCTGGAACGGGAGCATCTCGTGGAGCTCTGCCACCGCGAGGCGCGGCGCATCGAGTCCGGCGTCGAGCTGGCGGAGATCGCCGCCCTGCAGAGCTCCACCCGGCCGCCCCGCGCCGCGGCCGAGGTGTCCGCCGTGCAACCCGGAGCGCCGGGCGACGGAACCGGACGGGTTCCGGCGCCGTTCGCCAGGGCCGCCCTCGAGCGCGAGCTGACCGGCGTCCCGGGATGGCACGGCGACCCGATGGAGGTGGTCTGGTTCGAGTTCACGTGTCCGGAAACCGAAGGGATGTGCGGTCTGGTCGCGCGGCCGGACTGGACGGCCCGGCTGCTCGACGTCGGCGACGAGATCGAGCTGGCTCCGGCGAGCTCGGTTGGTGCGGGACCGCGGCCGGCGGTCCGGCTCGTGGCGCCGTTCGCCGATCTGGTCCTGAGACCGCCGGCCGACGTCTGGCAGCAGCTGCTCGAAACCTACCGCCGCAGGATCGTGATGATGGCCTCGGAGGGTGCGTTCTTCGCCGTGCTGCTGGTCGTGCTGGTCGGCCTCTTGTGGCGGATTCTCCGCCGGGAGGTCGAGCTCGAGCGACGGTACCGGAACTTCCTGTCGGCGATCACGCACGAGCTCAAGTCGCCCCTGGCGGCGATTCGACTGTCGCTCGAAACCGTCGCCACCGGCCGCGCCGACGTGACGATGACGCAGAGGTTCGTCGGCAACGCGCTGGTCGATACGGATCGGTTGGAACGGCTGGTGACCAAGGTGCTCCAGGCGACGCGGTACGACTCCGGAACGGCGGTCCTCCACCGGCGCAAAGTGGATCTCACCGACATCGTCCGACGGACGCTCGCCGACTTCGAGCCGAGGATCGCCGCCGCCGGTGCGACTCTGGTGGCCGATCTGGCGCCGGGGGTGCGCACTCCGTCGGCCGACCCCGAAGCGGTGGCCATCGTGGTGTCCAATCTGGTCGAGAACGCACTGACCTACGGCGGCCGTCCGGCGGAGATCCGGGTTCGGCTCGGGACGAAGAACGGGTCGGCGGTGCTCGAGGTGTCCGACAACGGAGCCGGCATCGACGACGATGACCTGCCCCATGTCTTCGACCGCTTCTACCGCAGCGGCGACGAGATGACCAGGACCGGCCAGGGCACCGGGCTCGGTCTGTATCTGGTACAAAGGATCGTGAAAGCCCACGATGGAACGGTGGCGGTCGCGGCCACCGGTGACGGCGGCACCACCCTGCGGGTTACACTGCCGGGGGTCGAGCCGGGGGAGGCCCGACAATGAAGAAGCACATTCTCATCGTCGAGGACGAGGAGCATCTGGCCGAGGCTCTGGCGCACAATCTCCAGTTCGAAGGGTACTCGACGACGGTGGCCAACGACGGTGAGGAGGGCCTGCGACTGGCCCAGAGTCTGCACCCGGACCTCGTAGTGCTCGACATCATGATGCCCAAGCTGGACGGTCTCGAGGTCTGCCGTCGGCTGCGCGCGGGCGGGGACCGGACGCCGATCCTGTTTCTCACCGCCAAGTCGTCGGATGCCGATCGGCTGCTCGGGCTCAAGGTGGGTGCCGACGACTACCTCGCCAAGCCGTTTCTGCTCGAGGAGCTCATCCTCCGCATTCAAGGCATCTTCCGCAGGCAGGACTGGTACGGCGTGCCGCCCGACGAGCAGGAGGTCTTCAGCTTCGGCGACAACCGGGTCAACTTCCGAACCTACGAGGCGACGACCGCCGACCGGACCGTCCGGCTGACCGAGAAGGAGTGCATGCTCATGAAGCTGCTCGTCGAACGCCGCAATCAGGTGGTGTCGCGCGAGGAGATTCTCGAGCGTGTCTGGGGCTATCGGTTCTCGACGTCGTCACGGACGATCGACAACTTCATCGTCCGGCTGCGCCGGTACTTCGAGGACGATCCGAAGAACCCCCGCTATATCCACTCGGTGCGGGGCGTCGGCTATCGGTTCACGCCCTGATGATGGCCTGGCACCGGCTGATCCTGGCGCTTGTCGTCGTCGGGAACGCCGTGGTCTTTGCCGGTGTCGACCCGCCGACGCAGCTCTTCACCGCGCTGCTGGTCCTCGTGCTGATGGTGGATCTTCGACACATGCCGTCGGTGCCTCGCGCCCACCGGGTGGCCGGCCTCGTCGTCGCGGTGCTGGTCGTGGTCCAGCTCGTCCCGTTGCCGGTGCCGGTCCGGCGGCTCGTGCAGCCGGGGTTTGCGGACGTGATGGCCGCCGGGTGGGCGCCGCTGTCGATGGCGCCGTGGGGGACACTCGGAGCGGCTGCGGCCGGCGTGGTCGCGATCGGCGTCGCCGTCACGGCGGCGCGGATCGCGTCGACCCGAAGCGGGCTGCCGTTCCTGCTCGCCCTGATCGCCGCCACCGGGGTCGTGCTCGCGATCCTCGGCCTGGCCGGTGAGGCCGGCGCGCCGGAGGCGGTGATGCTGATCCGTGCCAACACCGGAGGCGGCAGCCCGTACGGACCGTTCGTCAACGAGAACCACTTCGCCCAGGCGATCGAGCTCACGCTGCCGGCGGCGCTCGTGCTGCTCGCGGTCAACGCGCGCCACCTCGGTGGCCACGGCGGTCGACGTCAGCTCGCCGCGGTCACGGTCCTCGCGGCAGCGGTGGCGACCGCGGTGACGACTGCGGCGTTGCTCCGCTCGGGATCACGCGGCGGGGCGCTGTTCCTGATCACGGCACTGGTCGCGACGTTGCCGTTCTGGTTGCGGCCGAGGCGCTTCCGCGGCGCACTGTGGCCGGCCGTGGCGGCCGGTCTGATCGTCGTTTCGGCGATCGTCAGTCTGACCTGGAACCGGCTTCCCGAGCTCGAGGAGGGTCTCCGGAATCTGCTCGTCATCGAGGGCGTCGACGGCAACTCCCGGTGGGATCTGTGGGCCGGCACGGTTCGCTCCTGGGAGCGCTCTCCAATCGTCGGCTCCGGCCTCGGCAGCTATCGCTACGTGATCGGAATGGACAAGCCGGCGACCGGGCGGTCGATGCTCGAGCAGGCGCACAACGACTGGCTCGAGTGGCTGTCGACGACGGGTGTCGTGGGTGTCGCGGCGCTTGGGTTTTTCACGGTGGGGGTGGCGCTGCTCCTGGTGCCCTGTCGTGTTCGGAGCCTCCGCTTCGAGTTCCGCTACGCGCTCGCCGGCGTCGCGCTCGCGCTCACCGCGACCGCGCTCCACGAGGCGGTGGGATTCGGGCTCCAGATTCCCCTGAATCGGATGCTGCTGGCGGCCTGGATCGGGCTGCTCTGGGGGCTCGCCGGACGGCGGCAACGGATCTCGGACGTGGGCCCGCCGATCGAGAACGGAGACGACGCATGACCGTCACCGATCTGGCACCGGGAGCGATGGATCGGCATCTCCGCCTGATGCGCCTGACGACGCTGGTGTTTCTGGCGACGATCCCGGTGGCCGCATCGATCGTCATTCTGGTGTCGGATCGCCGGACGTGGGCGCCGCCGCTGGCGATCAGTCTGGTGGCCGCAGCCGCGGCACTGTGGGTCGGTTTCACCGCCAACCGGGACGCCGGGGCGCGCATCGACCGGATCAAGCGGGCGTTCGCCGTGCACGGTGACGAGCAACGGCTGCTGGCCGATCATCGGTTGGTCAATCTCGCCGTGCTGGCTCGGCTCGAGGTGATGGTCGCAGCGGCGGTGGTGGCCGGCGTCTGGGGCTCGCTCGCGGCGGTGCCGTGGGGCCTGTTGGTGCTCGCGACGACCATGATCGTCCTGAGCTGGCCGACCGCGGACAAAAGCCACACCCTGCTCGCGCGGGCGAGAGACCGGCGCTCGGCCTAGCGGCGGAATGTAAAACCTCCGCGGCGGATTGAAACCCGTGGGAATTCGGATCGTATACCACGTCAGACGGGGGTCGTGCGCCCCCCGATGGAGGTTTGATGAGCACCAAGGTCTGGCTTGGACTGGCGGCCGTGGTCGTTGTTGTCGTCGGTGTCGCGCTGGTCGTGCTGCCGACCGGAGCCGAGTGGACGACGAGCTCTCCCGAAGCGCTCGCCGAGTTCAACGCCGCGATCGACGCCATGATGAAGGTGTACCACGACGACGTCCGCGGTCATCTCGAAAAGGCGGTCGAGCTCGATCCCGATTTCGTGATCGCCAAGCTGTTTCTGCTCGATACGGTCAAGAGCAACGACGGGGAGCGGGCCGTCCGGTTGTGGAACGACGTGCTGTCCGCCGATCTGTCCAAGCTCACGCCCCGCGAGCGGCTGATCATCCAGCGCGCCAGAGCGCTGCAGGAGAATCGACCGGACGACGCCGAGCGAATGCTCGACGACTACCTCGCGGATCATCCGAACGACCCGTTCATGCTGCACCGAAAGGCGCTCGAGTGCTGGACAACGGGAGACTTCGACGAAGCCGAGCGCCTCAACCGGCGGATCATCGAGATCGCACCGAACTGGGTCGTGGCGTACAACCAGCTGGGCTACATCGCGATGTCCCGCGGTCGGTTCGTCGAGGCCGAGGAGTACTTCACGTCCTACCGTTTCGTCGCGCCGGACCAGGCGAACCCGCACGACTCCCTCGGTGAGCTCTACCTGCTGCTCGGACGGTACGACGAGGCGGAGACCTCGCTGCTGCGCTCGAACGAGATCAAGCCCGATTTTTGGGCGGCGTACGAGCACCTCGCCATGGTCCGCCTCATGCGGTCCGACTTCGCCGGGGCCAACGATGCACTGGCGGCGGCCGAGGCCGAAGGCGATCTGCCCGATTACTGGCGCTCGGGGATCTCGTGCTATCTGCGCTTCGCCGAGCTCGCCGCGACCGGCCGCTCCCGGGAAATCGTCGATCAGTTCCAGGTGGACGGCGAGCCCACTCCGTGCCTGAAGGGCCGCTCCAGCGGCTACGTCGCAGCGACGATCCACCGTGCAGCGTGCATTCTCGGCGAGCAGGACATCGCCCACGAGCTCGAGGACCAGATGGCGAAGCTCATCGAGTCGGTCAAGGCGGGCGATGTGAAGATGGACCTCGCGGACGTCGAGGGCATCTACGCCCACATGCAGGGCGTCCGGCTCGCGGTCAACGGCGAGTACGACGACGCGCTCGAGCAGTTCAGAATTGCCGACGACCGGTTGACCTACATGCAGGCCGGCATCGGCCTGTTCAAGCTCTACAACCGGCTGTTCACGGTCGAGACCCTGTTCGCGGCCGGCGACGACGGCAAGGCGCACCAGCTCCTGTCGAAGGTCCGGTCGGTCAACCCCGCGCTGGTCGACCAGTTCGAGGAGCACGGACTCAAGATCCTCGGGCTCGAGCGCCGGCGAGCCTCGTAAGCGGACGCGAGGACGTCGGAGCGATCAGCTCCGATTACGGGAACGCTCCGTCGCGTTACGGCGTCCGGGCCAGGTGCTCCTCGAAGGCGGCGCCGATCGCCCCGAACACCTGGCGGCGAGCGCCGGCGGCGTTCAGCCCGTGACCCAGACCTGGAAAGAGCACGAGGTCGAAGCGGACCCCGTTGCGCCAGGCCCGGTCGGCGAGCTGCAGCGTGTGTTGAAGGTGCACGTTGTCGTCTCCAGAGCCGTGGATGACGAGCAGAGGGTCGGTCAGGTCGCCGACCCGCGTCAGCACCGAGCCGGAGACGTAGCCCTCCGGGTTGGCCTCCGGGGTCGACATGTAGCGTTCGGTGTAGATCGAGTCGTACAGCCGCCAGTCCGTCACCGGTGCGACGGCCGCGCCGGCGGCGAAGACACCCGGCGCGTGGGTCAGCGCATAGCTCGCCATGTAGCCGCCGTAGGACCAGCCCCAGATCCCGATCCGCTCGGGGTCGACCCAGCTCTGGCCGCGCAGCCAGCCGACCCCAGCGAGCTGGTCCGGGAGCTGACTCGACCCGAGACGGTGCTGTACGGCGCCCTCGAAGGCGCGGCCGCGCGCCGCCGAGCCCCGGTTGTCGAGCGCGAAAATGACATACCCGGCCGACGCGAGGGCGTGGTTGAACAGCCAGCTCGTCGTCGGCCAGCGATCGACAACGACCTGCGCCCGCGGTCCGCCGTAGGTGAAGACGACGACCGGGTACCGCCGCGCCTCGTCGAATCCCGGCGGCAGCAGGAGCATGGCGTCGAGCGAGATGCCGTCGTCTGCGGTGATCTCGACGAAGCGGTGCTCGGCGAGCTCGACGCCGGGCAGGGGAGCCTCGACCGGGACCTCGGCTGCGCCCCGGCCGAACCCGTCGACGACCCGACGGCGCGGCGGCGTGGCCGCGGTCGACGACGTGATCAGCACCCGGTCCGCGGACGGCGACAGGCGGCCGGAGTGCGTGCCCGCAGCGGCGGTCAGCTCGACGGTGGCACCGGTCGCGATGTCGACCCGGTACAGCCGCCGGTCGCGGGGCTTTGGCCGGGCCGCCTGATACCACGCGACCTGCTCGTCGGCATCGACGCCGACGAGCTCGGTGACGTCCCAGGGGCCCGGTGTCAGGTCGACCGCGCGGCCATCGCCCCCGAGGTGGTGGAGATGGGTGTGGCCCGAGCGCCGGCTGAGCCAGAGCAGCGAGCCGTCGGTGAGAAACTGGAGGCCGTCCACCGGTTCGGTCCAGAACGGGTCGGTCTCCACGACCCGCGTCGATCGTGGTGCGAGATTCGATGGGTCGACGACCACCAGCTCGAGGCGCTTCTGGCTCCGGTCGAGGACCTGGTACCAGAGATCACCGGTCGGCGTGAATCCGAAACGCGGGACGTAGGGAACGGGGTCGTCGAAGCCGATCTCGACGCGCGATGCGATGGACGAGGCCCCGTCGAGCCGAACGGCGTGGAGCGATGGCATCGGCGACGGATCGCCGGGGGTCGGGAAACGCTGCTCGGTGACCCGCGTGTGGGTGCCCGAGGCGTCGAGCAGATGGTGCACTGGAACCTCGCGGTCGTCGAGCCGGAGCCAGACGATCGACTGACTGTCCGGCGACCAGCGGAAGGCGCGCCCGTCCCGCCCGGCGAGCTCCTCCTGGTAGACCCAGTCGAAGACGCCGTTGAAGGTGGTGGCCGAGCCGTCTGTGGTCACCCGAGTCGCCCGATGGAGCGCGAGATCGTAGATCCAGAGATCGTGGTCCCGGACCCACGCGACCCGTCGGCCGTCCGGTGCGAACGTGGAGTGGTCCACGGCGCCGGGCCCGATGTCGAGCACGGTCGAGCCGCGACGGGCCAGGTCGTACAGCACGGTGCCGTCGTGGCCGGTGACGAGGAACCCGTTGCCGTCCGGCCGCCACACGAGGCCGGCCAGATCGGGGGCACCACGATTCCGACCGGCGCCGGTGCCGGCCCAGCTCGTCGGATCGATGAGGGTGCGCCGGGCGCCGGTCGTGGGGTCGAACTCGATCACAACCGGTGCGGCATGCGAGGTCCGATCGATCCAGACCACGGTCCGGTGCCCCGGACGCCACACCGGATCGGGTGCGGTGATCTCGACGGCGCCGGTGCCGAACAAACGGTCGAGGGTGGTGTCGAGATCCCGTTGGGTCCCAGCTGCGGCGGTGGCGGCGACACACCCCGCGAACACGGCGATCAGCAACATTCTGCGGCCGGTCGGGCTCATCGTGGCCTCCAGCGGTCGGTGTGGTCGCGATCCGGTTGATCAGCCACCGAGGCGGTGGACGGCGGCGGCGAGCTCCGCGACCAGTGGATGGTCGCCGAGCCGACGACGAAGTGCATCCAACACGCTCGAGAAGTACCACAGCTGGAGATCCTGGGGCGCATTGAAGCGATCCCAGACCGCGGTGCGGACGTCGGTCTCGGCGAGGTCCTTCTCGAGTGACAGCAGATTGTGCAGCATGTCGGCGCCCTTGATCAGCACCGCGCCGATCGACATCGTGGCGATGTCGGCGAGCTGCTCGCGCTTGCGGATCTCCCAGGTCTCCTCACGGTCGAGCTCGGGACGCTTGTTCTCGGTGACGGCGAGCACGAGCTCGAGCACCTCGCTGCTGGTCACCTCGCGAATCCGGCGTCGGCCGTCGGGATCCGGCACGTCCTCGAGGTAATCGTGCAGCGCCGCCGCGGCGAGGACCTCGTCCGACGCCCCGAGCCGGGCGAGAATCGACATCGTCCCCATGAGGTGGGTGATGTAGGGCACGAGGTCGGCCGGGAGCGGCGTGTCGGGCACGGCGGCGCCCTCGCTCCCGTCGTTCCGCTTGCGGAACTGGTGGTAGTGGCCCCGGGCGGCCAGCCGGACCGCCGACTCGATCATCGGCGAGTACAGACGCGGTGCGGGAGGTCGGGTTTCGGAATCCGTCAATCTGGAGGTTCCTCGCCGTTATTGTACCCCGCAACGGTGGGCCGAAGGGGTACACTTGTCGCAGGAGGTGCGGATGCGTCGAAGCGTGTTGTTGCTGGTTGTCGTGATGTCGGCGAGCGGTGCCGGGGCGCAGTTCGTCGCGCCCGGTGGCACGGTGCCCGTGATCGCCAATCTGCCCGGACTCAATGGCACCGACTGGAGAACCGACCTCAGTATCGTCAACCTGGCACCGACCGAAACCTCGGTCGTGATGCTGCTGCAGCCGGAGCTGCGCAACGGGGTTCCCGACTTCGAGACCATCGTCACCGACCCGATCAGGATTCCCGCAGGCACCCAGTACACGGCGCGGAACGTGGTCGGGACCGTGTTCGGTCTGAGCGACAGGAAGGGTGGTCTGTCGCTGTTTTCGACCGACGGCGCGCCGCTCGTCATCAGCGCCAGGATCTACACGCTCGGCGACGACGGCGGCAGCTACGGCCAGAACGTCGAAGGCGTTCTGGTGGCGAACCAGGCGTGGGCCGCCGGTGTCACGCATGACGACTTCTACCGCACCAACGTCGGTGTCTATCTGCCGTTCGAGCCGTCCCCGGGTCAGCCCGTCAGATTCAACATCCGGGTCTACGATGATGACGGCGTCGAGGTCGGCAGCGGCGTGCTGTCGTTCTCCTTTGCCGGTGTCCAGCAGGTCAGCCTGTCCACCTTCGGCGTCGGGATGCTGCTCGAGGGCTACGTCGAGTTCGACTGCCTGGATCCGACCGTGGCGTTCTACGCCTACGCCTCCCGGGTCGACCAGGTCTCCGGCGACGCGGTCTTCCGCCAGGCGCGCGGGCGTCAGACCGATCTGCCGTGAGCCGGCCGGGTCAGAGGTAGCCCCGGGCGCGCATCCAGTCGTCGTTGTAGATCGTGCTCAGGTAGCGAAAGCCGGAGTCCGGAAAGACGGTGACGATCCGGGCCGGCCGATCGAGCGTATCGGCCAGCCGACGGACCGCCCACAGCGCGGCACCGCTCGAGCCGCCGGCGAAGATTCCTTCTGTGCGCGCCAGCTCTCGGGTGGCGAGGAACGCGTCCCGGTCCGTGATCCGCACCATGTCGTCGATCAGGTCGAACTCGGGACAGCCGATGAGCTCCTCGTCGCCGAGCCCCTCGATGGCGTACCGACCGGGTTCGACCAGGACGCCGTTGTGGAAGTGGTCGTAGAACACCGAGCCCTCGGGGTCGATGGCGACGATTCTGATCGACGGGTCGCGCTCCTTGAGGTACCGAGCAACGCCACAGATGGTGCCACCCGTGCCGATACCGGCCACGACGTAGTCGATGTCGCGCGCCATCTGGCGCCAGATCTCGGGACCGGTCGTCCGGTAATGCGCCTCGGAGTTTTCGCGGTTGTTGTGCTGGTCAGGGAAGAAGGCCGAGGGGTTCTCGGCCGCCAGACGGCGGGCCGTCTGGTTGTAGCTCGCCGGGTCGTCGGGCGGCAGGTCGCCGTCGACCAGCACCAGATCGACCCCCATCGCCCGAAGGCCGTCGAGCTTCTCCTTCGAGGTCTGCCTCCGAACCACCATGGTGCAGCGAAGGTCCGACATGACCGCCATCATGGCGAGGCCCATGGCGGTGTTGCCGGACGAGTTCTCGATGACGGTGTCGCCGGGGTGCAACCGCCCGTCCGCGAGAGCCTTGTCGACCATGTACCGGGCGATCCGGTCTTTGACGCTGCCCATGGGGTTCATGAACTCGATCTTGGCGAAGACCTCACAACCCGATCCGGCGACCGATCGATCGAGGCGGACCAGGGGCGTCCAGCCAACGGCGTCGGAAATCCGCTCGTAGACGCGGAGCTCGTTCATGACTCGAGAGTATAGACAACGTCCGCGGTCGATCGTGCGTCCGTTCCGTGGCAATTCCGAGGCGGCCCTTTGTGGTACCTTTGGCATCCGATCGGTGCCACCATGAAGCTCGTCATTCAAATCCCCGCCTGGAACGAGGAGCAGCATCTGGCCGCGACCATCGCCGACCTGCCCCGGACGGTGGACGGTTTCGATTCGGTCGAGATCCTGGTCATCGACGACGGCTCGACCGACCGGACCGCCGACGTCGCCCGCCGGGCGGGAGCCGGCGTGGTCAGGTTGCCGGTCCACCGCGGACTCGCGGTCGCATTCGGCGCCGGCCTCGAGGCGGCGCTCGAGCGGGGCGCCGACGTCATCGTCAACACCGACGCCGACAACCAATACGATGCACGCGACATCCCGGTGTTGGTCGCGCCGATCCTCGACGAGACCGCCCAGATGGTGATCGGCGACCGGCAGGTCCACACGATTCGCCACTTTTCGGTGACCAAGAAGGTCCTCCAGAGGTTCGGCTCCTGGGTGGTCAGGAGGCTGTCCCGGACCCGGGTCGCCGACGCGACCTCGGGGTTTCGCGCGATCAGCCGCGAGGCGGCGCTCAAGCTGCACGTCTTCACCCGGTTCACCTACACGCTCGAGACCATCCTGCAGGCCGGCGAAGCCGGGCTCAGCGTCACGTCGGTGCCGATCCGCACGCGCGGCGACGAGGCCCGGCCGTCACGGCTGTTCCGCAGCAACGCCGGGTACGTGATCCGGTCGCTCGAGAGCCTCGCCCGCATCGTCGTGCTGTACAACCCGCTGCGGATCTTCCTCCGCATCGGTGCCATCCCGGTCGTGCTCGGCATGGCCCTGCTCATCCGGTTCCTCTACTTCTACTTCACCGGCGAGTCGCCCGGCGGACACGTGCAATCGCTGATTCTCGCGGTGATCCTGATCACCGTCGGTGTCCAGGTCTGGGTGGTCGGGGTGGTCGCAGACCTCATCGCGGTCAATCGACGGCTGCTCGAGGAGGCCGTCGAGCGCCAACGCGAAGGTCTCGGTCGTGACCGCTGACACGGCGGTCCTTGGCCACGGACGACGGTGACGACCGCCGCCGGAGAGTCCGGACGCGCCAGTCGGCTGCTCGCCGCGGCACTGGCCCTGGCATTGGTGGCGTCGGTCCTGTACCTGGCGCGTCCGTCGACGGTCTGGACGCTCCTCGTGACGACCGACCCGATGTGGTTGGTGGCGGCTGCGGCCGCGTCGGCCGCAGCGGTCGCGCTGCGTGGCGTGCGATTGGTCGTGCTGCTGCCGCGGGGCGAGCTCGGGTTCGGTGCCGGCACGATGGTCGCGGCGGCCGCACAGGCGGCGGCTCTGTTCGCGCCGATCCGTCTCGGCGAGCTGGCGCTGCCGTGGCTGCTGCGCCGAGCGACCGGTCGCGATCTGTCGTCGGGGGTCGGCACCCTGGTGGCGGTCCGGACGCTCGACGTCGCGGCGCTGGCTCTGTGGGCCGGATCCGCCACCCTCGTCACGTGGGGGACCGGCGAGCCGATCGCGCTGGCCGTGTCGGCAGCTCTGTTGGCGGTGCCCGCCGCGGTGCCCCTGGTTCTCGGCTGGGGTGACCGGCTCGCGGTCCGGTTTCTGGCGTCCCGCGGCCGCACCGGACGGCGCTGGGCGGACCGGGTCCACCGGCTCGTGGCGTCGGTGTCGGAGCTCCACGCACGGCCGGGCCGCCTGGTCACCGCCGCCGTCGCCTCGCTGGCGATGTGGGGCTGTTTGTGGCTCACCGCGGACCTGCTGCTCGCCGGTATGGGCTACCGTTGGCCGCCAAGCCACGTCGTCGTCGGCTCGGCGATGGCGTCGCTCAGCGGGCTCGTCCCGATCACGGTTGTCGGCAACGTGGGAACGCTCGAGGCGGGCTGGACCGCCGCCTTCACGGTGCTCGGAGTTCCAGTCGACGTCGCGGCCGCGACCGGCCTGGCGACCCATCTGTGGTCGCTGGCCCTGGTCGCTCTGTACGGCGCGGCGGGGTGGCTTGCGCTAACGAGATCGAGGCCCGTCTGACGGGTGACCCTCGAGCCGTTTCGCCTCCTCCCACAGCTGGTCCTGCTCGGCGAGCGTGAGCTCGCGGAA
>JASFPU010000024.1:0-12443 GCA_050115855.1 Holophagae bacterium | reverse complement strand
TGCCACCTTCACACTTTTCCGAATGCGCGGGGATACGGGAGCGGCAGGGCGAGAAAAGTGTGAAGATGGCACGTCCGCCGGAAGCGATTGAATTCGCGGGGATCGGCGCGGTACTGTCCGCTGCCACTGCCACTGCCACTGCCACTGCCACTGCCACTGCCACTGCCACTGCCACCGGTGGTCTCAATCCTCGATGAGGGGCGCCAACGCCGACGGCGCTTCGTCGCCCTCATCGGCGAAGATCACCTCGATGTGGGTGAATCGGCCCGGTCCCCACTGGTCCTCGAGCAGCAGCCAGGATCGGACGAACTCCGCGACCCGCTGTCGGCAGCGTTCGCGGACCAGATCGATGTGATCGGAATCCCGGGCACGCTCGGACAGAGCGGGTGTGAGGCTGCGCTCGAGAGCCGCCATCTGTTCGTCCTCGTCGAACCGCAGCCAGCCCGACTCGGATCGCTTCTCCATCCGATCGGTGTGGATCGCCGGTGGCAGGGTCGGCCGGATCGCCGGAGCGTGGACGATACAGACACCGTCGGCGACCTGGAGCCGCCAGGGCTCATCGAGACGCAGGTGATAGCGGTAGGTGACCGGGACCCGGATCTCGCTGACCGTCGCGCCGAGTGGAACGAGATCGAAGAACACTCTGCGGTCGTCGGTTTCGGTCAGGGTTTCGGTGGCCTCGAACGCAGCGAGCTCCAGCCGTGTGCCCCCCTCGGCGACGAGTCGGGGTATCGCGGAGACGAAGGTGGTCGTGATGGTGCCCGTGGCGAACCGGCCGGCGATGTCGGCGGCGCCGTCGCCGATCGCGCGAACCGCGTCGGCGGTCTCTCGCGCTCCGGAACGGGCGGCCTGCCAAACATCCCGCACGGCGAGCCAGACTGCCGAGATGACGACCACCGCGACCAGAGGCCATCTGACGAGGCGAAGAACATCGATCCAGCGGTTCGAACCCTCAGCCACGATCGGCATCCCAGTACCGTTGGTCGGCGATCGCCCGGAGGTCGTCGGACTTGTAGCCTCCGTTCGACCAGCGCCGTCGGAGACCGGCGATCCGAGCGAGCATCGGCACCGAGTGACCGAGCAGCCTCACGGTGCTCGGGCCGCTGCGGAGCAGCCGGACCGGGATCCGACGGATGGCCAGGTTGTACTTGAGCGCGATGTACAGCAGCTCGACGTCGCCTGCGAAGCCGTTGTCGGTGATCAGCGGGAAGAGCGCCGCCGCGACGTCGCCGCGAAATCCCTTCAGGCCGACCTGGGTGTCAAAGAGCTCGCCGGTCACGAGCATCCGGACCGAGAACGAGAAGATCCGAGTGCTCAGCCCGCGGAGGGCCGGTCGATCACCGTGGTTTTCGGACTGGCTCAGGGTCCGGTCGCCGACGACGACGTGGAACCCCCGCTCCGACACCAGCTCGGCCATGTAGGGGATGGCGTCCAGGTCATACGGCAGATCCGCATCCGTGAAGACGCGGCAGGTCCCCCGTGCGATCGCCATTCCGGCCTTGAGCGCGCCGAACTTGCCGCGGTTGGACGGAAGTCGGATCAGGTGCAGACGGTGATCCGAGTGGCGCTCGACGATGGTTGCCGAGGCATCGGTCGATCCGTCGTCGACGACGATGATCTCCAGCTCGGGAATCGCACTGTCCGTGAACGCGAAGAGCCGTTCGAGACTCGCGGCGAGGTAGTCGGCGCCGTTGTAGACCGGGATCACCAGCGACACCGCCGACGTCGTCACTCGTCACCACCCTCGATCGAGGCAGAACTGTTCACAGCCATCACGCTACCCGAGCCGGCGCGGCACCCGCAAGTGCCCGCCGAGCCTGCATCCCACCGGCCGGGAGCCGCCGCTACTCGATGCCGAGCAGCTCGACGTCGAAGACGAGCATGCCCTGCGGTCGTCCCGGCTGGCCCTTGTAAGCGAGCTCCTCGGGGATCCAGAAGCGGCGTTTCTCGCCGACCACCATGAGCTGCAAACCTTCGGTCCAGCCGGGGATGACCTGATCGAGTCCGAAGTTCGCGGCCTGACCGCGGGTGACGGAGGAGTCGAACATCTTCCCGTCGGTGGTCCAGCCGGTGTAGTGCACCGTGACCCGGCTCTTCGGCTTCGGATGCTCGGTTCCGGTGCCCGGGGACAGCACCTTGGAGGCGAGCCCGGACTCGGTGAACTCCGCGTCGGGGCCCGGTCCGCTGACGTCGGACGGCGCCGGCGGCGGTTCGACCTGGTCCTCGATGCCGAGCAGCTCGACGTCGAAGACGAGCATGCCCTGGGGGGCGCCGGGCCGACCGGCGTAGGCGAGCTTCTCGGGGATCCAGAAGCGGCGTTTCTCGCCGACCACCATGAGCTGCAGGCCCTCGGTCCAGCCGGGGATGACACGGTTGAGCGGGAAGGTCGCCGGCTGGCCTCGGGTGACCGACGAATCGAACATCTTCCCGTCGGTGGTCCAGCCGGTGTAGTGCACGGTGACCTTGTCCCACGCATCGGGGTGGACGGTGCCCGTGCCTTCGACCAGGACCTTGGAGGCGAGACCCGAGTCGGTGATGGTCGCGTCATCGGGCGGTTCGGCGACGTCCTTCGGGGCCGGGGGCGGATCCGGAGCCTCCTCGATGCCGAGCAGCTCGACGTCGAAGACGAGCATGCCTTGGGGGGCGCCGGGCCGACCGGCGTAGGCGAGCTTCTCGGGGATCCAGAAGCGGCGTTTCTCGCCGACCACCATCAACTGCAGGCCCTCGGTCCAGCCGGGGATGACACGGTTGAGCGGGAACGTCGCCGGTTGGCCGCGAGTGACCGACGAGTCGAACATCTTGCCGTCGGTGGTCCAGCCGGTGTAGTTGACGGTGACCTTGTCCCAGGCGTCGGGGTGGACGGTGCCCGTGCCCTCGACGAGGACCTTGGAGGCGAGACCCGAGTCGGTTGTGACGGCATCGGCAGGTGGCGCCGCGACGTCGGGCGGCGCCTCGACTCCCTGGGCAACGGCGATGGACGAGACGAGACAGACGAGCGCGCTGAGAATGAGTGTCTTCATGGAGGGACCATATCGTCTCCGATGACCCGGGCGCAAGGCCGAATCTCGGTGAGACGAGCCTGGCCGCAGGTGTGGGCCCGGCAGCCCGTGGCATTCAAACGGTTCGGCGGCGGGTGGCGTCACAGGGGTGTGACACACGACCATCGAACGACGATAAGGAGACTGCCATGAGGAAAGTCGTGATCCTGACGGTGACCGTGATGCTCGCGTTCGGCGTTGCCTGGGCGGGAGATTTTTCAGAGACCTTCGACCAGACCTACGCGCTCGATCCGGGAGGTCGAATTGCGTTGGAGAACATTAACGGCGATGTCACCATCGAGGTGTGGGACAGATCCGAGGTCCGCGTCTTTGCGACCAAGAGTGCGAGCTCGCCCGAGCGCCTGGCGGCGCTGAGAATCGAGGTCGATGCGACCGGCGACGCGGTCGAGGTCAACACCCGGTATCCGAGCTCACGTGACCTGCCGGAGATCGACAGGCACGGCCACTCCGAGGTTGTCTACACCCTGACGGTGCCCCGTTTCGCGTCGATTGACGATGTCGATCTGGTCAACGGAGACCTGTCGATCGACGGCGTCGAGGGCGCGATCGACGCCGAGACGGTCAACGGAGACGTCACGGTTCGCGGCGCGGTCGGAGACATCGATCTCGAGACCGTCAACGGCGCGATCGAGATCGGTCTGCCGGCGGTGGGGTCCGATGATGTGTCCCTCAGCTCCGTCAACGGAACCGTCGAGGTCAGGGTCGCCGGGTCGGCCGACATCCGAGCGGAGACCGTCAACGGGAGAATCAGCAACGACCTCGGTCTCGAGGTTCGACGGGGCAAGTATGTCGGCTCACACATGCGGGGCGAGATCGGCGGCGGCGGACGGAGGATCGAGATCGAAACCGTCAACGGCGCGATTCGGGTCGGCGCCATGTGAGATCGGAACCTGACCGGCCTCCCCCTCGTAGAACCACACCAGGGGGACTGCCATGACTCGAAACCCGTTCATTCGCGCGGCGAGCCTTTGGCTCGCCGCGTCGATCGTGCCCGGTGCGGTGGCCTCGGACACCCGTCCTACTTCACCGGTCGACGGTTTCATCTACGGAACCGTCGAGATGAGGAGTGGTGAGTCGCACACGGGTGTGCTGCGTTGGGACGACGAAGAGGCGTTCTGGGACGATCTGTTCCAATCCGCCAAGCGGGAGCTGCCGTACATGGAGTACGCCGAGACCGCGCCAGAGGAGGACTCGACCTGGTGGGAACGTTTCGGTCGGACCATCGGCCGCGAGTTCGGGATCGAGCGTCAGGTCCGGGTCCTGGCAGTTCGCTTCGGCGATCTCGCCGCGGTCAGACCGACCGGTGCCGACGACGCAGTGCTGGTGCTGCGGGACGGCGCCGAAGTCGAGGTGAGCGGCTACGCCAATGACGTCGGGACCACCGTGACGGTAATCGACGCCAAACCGGGCCGGATCCAGGTGCGGTGGAAGGAGATCGCGGAGGTTCGGTTCAGCGCGACACCGCCGGATGTCGACCCGGGAAGCGTCCGCCTCCACGGCACGGTGACGACGGCCGACCGTGAGCTGGCCGGGTTCATCCAGTGGGATTCCCAGGAGTGCCTGAGCACCGATCGACTCGACGGCGACTCGGGCGGCGAACGGATCAGCGTCGACATGGGCGACATCCGGTCGATTGAACGTCGCGACCGGCGCAGCGCGAGGGTGGTGCTGAAGAACGGCGAGGAGCGCGTGATGTCCGGCACCAACGACGTCGACGACGACATCCGAGGCATCCACGTCGAGGACCCTCGCTTCGGACGGGTCGAGGTGCCGTGGAGCGAGTTCGTTCGCGTGGTCTTCGATGATGCCGCGGGATCCGGTCGGGGCTATGCGGACTACTCCGCCCCCCATCGACTCGCCGGCACCGTCATTCGCCGCAACGGCGACCGGTCGAGCGGGCGCCTGGTCTTCGATCTCGACGAGGAGTGGAGCTGGGAGATGCTCGACGGGTCGAGCTCGGGGCTCGATGTCACGGTGCCGTTCTCGTCGGTCGCCGCGATCGAACCTCAAGGCAGCTCGGGCAGCGTCGTCGAGCTGCGAACCGGGGCGACCCTCGAGCTCGAGGACAGCCACGACGTCGGACCGGACAACGACGGTCTGCTCGTGATCACCGACGGCGGCGAGCCGACCTTCGTGCGGTGGGCAGACGTCCGGCGAGTGGAGTTCCGCTGAACACGATCCCACGTACAATCAAGCGAATGCCGAGCGCGACGGGGAGGGTCCATGAGGCAGCGCTAACGATCGTTGTCGCCGTAAGAGCAGGCGAAGCGGTGCTTCGAGGTCATTCCAGAGGCCCTGATCGCGCTCGGTGGTCGGCGCCAGGACGTGATCCGAACCACGATCTACGTCACCGATGCGGCCGACTGGGATGCGGTCAGACCGCCGCACGGCGAAGCGATGGGCGACACCTATCCGGCGGCCACGATGGTGGTGATCGCCGGCCTGCTTGATCCCCGGTGGCGGGTTGAGCTCGAGGCCGAGGCCGAGGTCGGTGGTCACGATGATCGAGGTGACGGCTGAGCGGTTTCGTACATTGTCAGTGGATTCCTGACGGTTTGCGGGGTTTGAGTCCCCTGGGTTCTTTCCCTGGTCCGGTGGTAGAATTGCTGCAGATGGAGAGAGTTAGAGTGCACCGCTCGACCGTTAAAGGGGCAGCGATCGAACCGCGGGCGACTTTCGACTCCGGAGCGCCATGAACGTAGACACCG
The DNA here is from genome assembly GCA_050115855.1 of Holophagae bacterium. GTDB lineage: Bacteria > Acidobacteriota > Thermoanaerobaculia > Thermoanaerobaculales > Sulfomarinibacteraceae > JAHECW01. The sequence goes on along the minus strand of JASFPU010000024.1, from coordinate 6,676 downwards.
AGGTCGGACCGCAGCGGACCATCGAGGAGGACTCCTCGGAGAGGTTTCGCATCGCGGCGCCATACCACTCCGATCCAGAGCTTCTCGTGAGTGCCGAGAGCTTTAGTGACCGGGCCTTCGTCAACGAGCTGCGTACACGTAACCTGCCGATGCTGGTGCGAACCGTGGCGGTTTTCAACCTGCTGTACCTCGGCTGGGGGCTCTTTGACTACGCGCTCGCGCCAGGTTTCTGGCTGCGTTTCCTGCTGCTTCGAGTGGCCGCTGTCGCGATCACGACCGCGACCGTCGTGGTGGTCCACCAGCGAAGGTTCGCGAAGCGCAGCCTCGAGGGGTTCTGGATCGTTGCGGTTACATACTGTGGTTTCATCGGCCCGATGCTGCCGTACACCGGCGACGCCTTCTCCAAGTACATCATGGGCCTCGCAGTGAGCATGATGGGCGTCGGTGTGATTCCGGTTTGGCGGTCGGTTTGGACGGCCAGCTCGCTAGCTGTCGGTGGCCTGATCGCCGCGAGCTTTTTTCTCCCCGGCTGGCAGGGAGACCCGCCGGTGCAGGAGGTCGTCGCCAACAGTTTCGTGATTGTCACCGCGTTTGGCCTCGCCTTGGTCGCGACCGTCTTCAAGTATGACCTCGCCAAGCGCGACTTCATGAGTCGGGTCCAGTTGGCCGCCGTCGCGCGCCGCGAGTCCGAAGCGCGGATGGTCCTCGCCGAGACCTCGGACGATCTACAGAAAGCACTTGAAAAATTAAAAGAACTCGATCGGCTTAAGAGCAAGTTCTTCGCAAACATCTCACACGAACTTCGAACCCCGCTGACCCTCATTCTTGCACCCCTCGCCGAGCTCGCCGAGACTGCCGCCGACGACGCCACCCGCCAGCATGTCCGCGTTATCCGGCGCAACGCCGAGCGCCTGCTTGGTCTGATCAACGACCTCCTCGACCTATCCAGGCTCGACGCCGGAGGGCTCAGGCTCAATCTCGCCGAGATGGACATCCGATCGGTCGCCGCTTCGGTGCATGAGAACAGTACTCCCGCCGCGCTCGCCGATGGGATCGATCTCCGGATCGAGGCCGATCCGCCGAGCCGCCTCATCTGGGGTGACACCCACCGGCTCGAGATCGTCATGACCAATCTCGTGTCCAACGCGCTGAAATTCACTCCAGAGGGCGGCTCGGTCGTGATCGAAGTGCGTGATCTTGATGACGGCGTCGAGGTGACCGTACGCGACACCGGAGTCGGGATCCCCGAGGAGGATTTGCCGAGGGTCTTCGAGCGGTTCTTCCAGGTCGATCCAAATGACCGGCGTCGTGAGGGCGGCGTCGGGATCGGGCTCGCCCTGGCCAAGGAGCTCGTAGAGCTTCACGGAGGTACGATCCGTGTCGCGAGCGGCGGTGATGGTCAAGGTACGACCTTCACCATAATCCTGCCGTTCGGCCGTGACCACATCAAACCCGAGGTCATCGAACGGCGGCAACAGTTCGACGAAAGCTCGGTGCGGCGGCGGGCGGAAGATAGGATCGATCCCCTCGCGACGGGGAAAGCCGATGCGGTGCAACCACTAGCCGAACCCGAGGCTTTCGATGACGGCTTCGAACCGGTGCCCTTCGTCGCCGGCCGTAAGCCCCGTGTTCTGCTTGCCGAGGACAACGCCGAAGTCCGGGACTTCATCCGGTCGCTCCTAGAGCCTAAGTTCGCGGTGACGATGACAACCAACGGCGCCGAGGCGTGGAGCGCGATCCAGGAAGATGCCCCCGACCTAGTTGTCTCCGATGTGATGATGCCCGAAATGAGCGGTACCGAACTCTGCCAGGCGATCAAGAACCATCCGATCCTGCGATCGATTCCGGTGATCCTGTTGACCGCAAAGGTCGGATCTGAGGCGACTCTCGAGGCCTACGCGTACGGCGCCGACGACTTCGTCGCCAAGCCATTTCACCCGAGAGTGCTGCTCGCACGGATTCGGGCCCAGCTCAACCTGAGAGCGATGGCGCTCCACCTCGCGTTGCAGGAGAAGCTCGCCGTGGTCGGCACGATGTCGGCAGGTATCCTGCACGAGGTCCGCAACCCGGTCAACGCGATTCTCAACGCCTCGCGTGTGCTGGCCTCGAATCGTCTTGACGACGACACTCAGCGCCGTCTGCTCGAGGTTGTCGCCGATGCCGCGGTCCGAATCGACGAGATCACGTCGGCGCTCGACACGCATGCCCGTCCAGCCGAGGCCGGCACCACCGAGATGTGCGACCTACGCGAAGGCATCGAAGCGACGCTCAAGCTCATTCGGCACCGGCTCGACGACGTCGATGTGCACAGGGATTACGCCACCGATCGGCTGGCTCGGGCTCCCGCCGGACCGATGAACCAGGTGCTGCTGAATCTCATCGACAACGCTGTCCGAATGGAAGCTTCGGCCATTTGGTTGAGTGTCGACCTCAAGGGACGCGAGATTGTTGTTTGCGTCGGAGACAATGGCCCAGGGGTAGCGAGAGAAGCCCGCGAGCGCATCTTCGATCCGTTTTTCACCCATCGACCGAATGGCGACGGGACGGGCCTCGGCCTGTTCCTGTCGCGCCGGATGGTCGAGGAAGCCGGTGGGACACTCCGGGTCGAGGACCGTTTGGGCGGCGGGGCCCTGTTCATCATGGCTGTTCCTGCGCTACCCTTGGACGCGGAGCCGGGAGGGATGGCAAGTTCTCACTGAAGCCACGTTCGCCAGGACATCCAGTTTGGCGGTGCAGCTGTACCGGTAAGCTGGGCTGCGTGGATCGATTCTTGGGGGACCAGCGAGAGAAGGAACCGCCCCGGCTCAGGAGGGCACAATGGTCAAGCAGTACGAGGCGCTGATGGGGTCGCTGGGCCGGGCCATGTTCTACAGGCCCGAGCGGCAGCGGGTGAGGGAGCTGCTGTCGCGCGACGCCCGTCCCAAGCTCCTGATCGACGGCGCCGAGTTTCCGTTGTTCGACATCTCCATGAACGGGCTGTCGTTTCTGACACCCAACGGCCAACGCGAGTGGACGATCGGGGGCACCATCGACCTCGAGCTCCTGTTGCATGGAGAACCGGTCTATCACGGCACTGCGCACATCGCCCGGGTCGAGCCGGGTCCGCGCGGCGCACGAATAGGCGTCGGCTTGATGACGGGGTTCCTGGACCTGCCCGAGATCCGTCGTCGCGACGATAACAAGCTCTTGAGCGAGCAGCTCGACGACGGCGCAGCGGCGCAGCTCGCCAAGGTGCCTACGGCCTTTCGAGAAAAGGTCTCGGAGGTCCTGCATTTCTATCAGTACTACCGGCGTGCGCTCGACTACCACGAGCGGCGTTTTCGCGCCGAGGGCGCAACCGACGCAGACTTGCTGGGATTCGCCGAGCGTGCATACGAGGCGCTGTGCGAGCCCTACTACAAGCTTGACCGCGAGGCGAGCGAAGTCGCGCGCGAGTGGATCACCGACCGCGAGACGCTGGTCGCCGCCAAGGAGTACACTGAAACCGTAATGGCGCCGCTGATGCTGGACATTCCCTTCAACAACCGCGCCTACCTCAAGCCTCTCGGCTACCCTGGCGACTATCAAGTCATGCTGTACTACTACAACAGAGGTTTCGAGGGCGATACGATCTTTGCCAAGGTGTTCCACCGCATCGGCATCGACCACCCGCTCGCGATAGGCGTGTGTACTCGGAAGGACTATATCGTCGAATTGCAGGGGAAGGAGCACGACCGAGTCGCCACCGAGCGTGGCGCCGACGCCGAGCTCAAGGTCGCGAGCCTCGGCTGCGGACCGGCCCGCGAGGTCTCGGACTACGTCGCGCGCAGGGAAAGCTGGCCCTGCCCGGCGGTATTCACCTTGATCGACCAGGAAGAAGAGGCGCTCGGGGTCGCCTTCCGCGCCTGTAAGCAGGAGATCGGCCGCAAGGATGCTCCTGTCGGCCTCGACCTACTCAATCTCAGCTTTGTTCAGATGATGACCGAAGGCGTCCCACTTCACGAACCCGAGTCTCAGGACTTTATCTACTGCACCGGTCTGTTCGACTACATCAAGACTCGACGGGCGCAGAGCTTGATCTGCGCGCTCTACGACCTCCTCGCACCGGGCGGTTTGATCAGCATCGGTAACGCGAAGACCCCCCAGGAATGCTGGTGGACAGCCGAGTTTCTCGGCGACTGGACGATGATCGACCGGACCCGCGACGAGGTCATGGAACTCGGCGCGAGACTGCCCGAGTCGGCCGAGCGACACGTCGAGATCGAGCCCGGCAACGCGTATTATTTCCTCAATGTGCGGAAGACAGAGGCGGGACGCTGTGGTTGAGGAACTGTCGAGATGACAGACACCGTTCTTTACATCGACGACGACGAGTCGAATCTGGTCGTCCTCAAGGCGACCTGTGCCGACGAGCTCAACGTCATCACCGCATCGAGCGGCGCCGAGGGGTTGAAAATCCTCGCCGAGCAGGAGATCGCGGTGCTGCTGGTCGACCAGCGCATGCCGGGCATGACCGGCGTCGAGGTCTTCGAGGTCGCTCAGGAGAAGCACCCCGACGCGATTCGAATCCTAATCACCGCCTACACCGATCTCACCGACGCGATCGCCGCGATCAACCGCGGTCACATCCGCCGCTACCTCAGGAAGCCGTGGGAGCCCGAGGAGCTCAAGGCCGCCCTCCGCGAGGCGGTCGAGCTGTATCAGACCCGAAAGAAGATCACCGAGCTCGAAACCCGTCTCCTCGAAACCGAGCGAACCTACGCGCTGGGCGTCGTCGCGGCCGGCGTCGCGCACGAGCTGCGCAACCCGCTCGCCGCCATGAGCATGAATCTCGAGCTGGCTCGGATGCGCCTCGACACCATGAATGGCGGCCTCGCGGCCGGCGACCACATCGACCCCGCCCACCTGGTGTCGCTGTCGAAGGCGCTCGAAAAGCTCGACGGCGCCGTCGACAACGTCAAGAAGATCGCTGAGGGTCTCGAGCTGACCCACAGGAGGCGCGACGAGGAGGTGACCGCCGATCTCGCCGAGATTCTCGAGCTGACCCTGAAGTTCATGCGGGCAGCGCTGCTCAAACGGGGACGTCTCGAGGTCGAGACGTCTCCCGTGCCGATCGTGCAGGGCTCGCCGCAGGAGCTCGGTCAGGTGCTGGTCAACCTGCTGGTCAACGCCATGCAGGCGATTCCCGACGACAGTCGCGCGGGCGGGCTGGTCGGCGTCCGGCTCGAGCCGGCGGACGAGATGGGGTGGGTCAAGCTCCAGGTCTACGACAACGGGAAGGGCATTCCGGCGGATGTCGTGAGCCGGATCTTCGATCCGTTCTTCACCACCAAGAGCCAGGGTGGCACCGGCCTCGGGCTCGCGATCTCGAAGCGGATCGTCGAGCAGGCCGGGGGCACCATCACCGCCGAGAGCACACCCGGGCAGGGCACCACGTTCACCGTCGAGCTGCCCGTTGCCGTCAGCTGAGCCCCGAAGCCGTCGAACCGTCGCAAACACGAAGACACGAAGACACGAAGACATCGCACACGAAGAAATGGTGTGGCCGTCGCAACCGAGACCTGGCCATGAGATTCATGGGGTGCGATCTCGGTTGTCGTGAGAGCCTCTGACGCGCTGGAGGTCGAAACGACGCCTGACGGGCTCACCCGATCCGCGGACCCTCCGCGCCTCCTCGGTGCCTTGGTGTCTTGGTGGTTGCGACGCCTGGGGCGGACCGGTCGGGTTCATGCGAAGTCGGCGAGCCGCACCGGCATCCGGCGCGCGCCCCACTCGCCGGGCGGACCGTCGAATCGACCGGCGCAAAGGGCACCGCATTTCGTGCAGCGTCCGTCGTCGGTCAGGTTCCAGCGGGTGAGGCGATACCAGTCGCGGCCGATCAGAACCTCGCCGCACCCGGCGCACCGAGTACTGCCGCCGTCCTCGTCGTGGACGTTGCCGGTATAGGCGTGGGAGACGCCGTTGTCGAGCGCGATCCGCCTCGCCCGGGACAGCGTCGCTGACGGGGTCGCCGGCAGATTCACCATCTTGTAGTCGGGGTGGAAGGCGGTAAAGTGCATGGGGACCCCCGGGCCAAGGGTCTCGACAACCCAACTTGTCATTTCATCGAGCTCCTGATCGGAGTCGTTGAGGCCGGGGATGAGCAGTGTCGTCAGCTCGAACCAGACGTCGGTCTCACTGGCGAGGTAGGCCAGCGTCTGTTTGACCGGATCGAGCTGGCCGCCACAGTGGCGTCGGTAGAAATCCTCGGTGAAGGCCTTGAGATCGACGTTGGCGGCGTCCATGGCGGCGAAGAACTCGACCCGGGCGTCGTCGAGAATCTCGCCGGCGGTGACCGCGACGGTCTTGATGCCGGAATCGCGGCACGCCGCTGCCACGTCGACGGCGTACTCCAAGAAGATCACCGGGTCGTTATAGGTGAACGCGACCGAGCGGCATCCGAGCTCGGTCGCGGCGCGGGCAATCGTGTCCGGGGACGCCCGATCGGCCAGGGTGTCGATCTCCCGCGACTTCGAGATGTCCCAGTTCTGACAGAAGCGGCAGGCGAGGTTGCAGCCGGCGGTGCCGAACGACAGCACCGCGGTTCCCGGGTAGAAGTGATTGAGCGGCTTCTTCTCGATCGGGTCGACGCAGAATCCGGACGACCTGCCGTAGGTCGTGAGCACCAGCGCCCCGTCGATGTTCTGACGCACGAAGC
>JASFPU010000023.1:0-12459 GCA_050115855.1 Holophagae bacterium | reverse complement strand
GCGGGGTACGATCGAGGGCTGGCTTGGCGCCTACCTCGGGTGGCTGTCGGCGACGCCCGATCCGCCGCGACCGGACGCCGGTCAGGTGGTCGGGTTCGGCCCGCGGCTCGGCGCCTACCTGATCGATGCCGTCATTCTGTTCGTCGCGACGTTCGTCATCATGTTCCCGCTGGCGGTGATCGGTGCCGTGATCGGGTCCAAGATCGGCTTCATCGGCGCCCTGTTCAGCCTGATCGGCTGGCTGCTCGGCATGGCGGTATCGATCGGCTACCTGCTCGTGCCCTGGGCCAGGGTCGGAGTCACGCCGGGCAAACGCCTGCTCGGACTCAAGGTGGTTGCCGGGGACGGCTCGGAACCGCTCGGCTACGCGAAGGCGGCGCTTCGCATGGTCGGCTACATGGCGAGCGGATTTCTGTTCTGCGCCGGGTTCATCATGATCGCCTTCACCAAGGACAACCGGGGACTGCACGACATGATCGCCGACACCAAGGTGGTCAGATCGTGAGACGCGGTATACTCAGAGGAGTTCGTCCGCGAACAACTCAGGGAGGCGCCATGCGACGAGCGATCATCTTCGTAATGGTTTTGGCGCCGGCGGTGGCCTTCGCACAGAACCACCGCCTGGAGCTGACGCCGACGGTCGGATACCGGTGGGGTGGTACGACGACGCTCTATGCGGACGCCTACCTGCCCGAGCCAGGTCTGTTCAACGTCGACCTCGACACCGCTGGAGAGGTCGGGCTACGGCTTGGCGTGCTGCTCACCCGGTCGTTCGGTCTGGAGCTCATGTACAGCCAGCAGTTCTCCGAGCTCAGGGACAAGGACGGCCTGTTCGGTGAGGAGCCCGGCAGTACCACTCCCGTCGGTGCGACCGGGACCCTGTCGACCGACGTGGCGACCTGGCAGCTCGGACTGACGTGGCACATCCTGAAGGGGCCGACGCGCCCGTACATCACGGTCGCCGCGGGGCAGTCGAAGGTCACGTCGGACACGCCGCTGCCGGACGAGACCGCGGTCACCTACGGGCTGGCCGGCGGCGTCAAGGTCGACATGTCGTCGCGGCTCGGCATCCTCGTCGAGCTCCGCTACAACCGAAGCGACACCGACACCGACAACACCGAGCTCGTCGAGTGGGAGCACCGCGACTGCGAAGGAACCTGCCAGTACATCTACGGCTACGACAACCCATTCGATCAGGTGAGTCTCGTCGCCGGCCTGATCATCATGTTCTGAGCGGTGGTCGGCGATGAGGTTCGACATCCACGAGAGCACCGACCGGGGGATCACCACCCTGACGCCCGATGGGGAGCTCAACGAGACCACGTCGGGTGTTCTCAGGGGCCGGGTGCTCGACATCGCGGAGGAGGGCCGACGGCTGGTCATCATCGATCTCCGTACCACGTCGTCGGCGACGAGCCACGCCCTCCGGGTGCTGCTCATGCTGTCGAAGAAGCTGCAGTCGGTGGGCGGACGCCTGGTCATCTGCGGTGCTCGAGACGACGTCGACAACGCGCTGACTCTGAGCGGGCTGAACCGGTTGTGCTGTGTCACGGCCGATCGTGACCAGGCGGTCGACCAGCTGATGGTGGAGAACAGGATCGTTCGACTCGCGGCACTAGTGGCGAAGTTACTCGATCGCGCCGAGCAGCGGAGGGCGTCCGCGGAGGCGGTGTGATCGGTTTCCAGAGTCCGCGCATCGGCCGGAGACGCGGCCACACATGGTGGAGTGGTGACCGCTCAGTCGGTCCGGAAGGTCAGCTTCACGAGGCCGAACTGAAGGGCGTCGCCGTGCGAGATCTCGACCTCGTCGCCGGGCTTCAGTCGGACCCCGTTGACGAAGGTCCCGTTGGCGGCCCCGACCTCGTCGCGGACCACGAAGCCGGACCCGCGCCGGTCGATGACGGCGTGCCGACGGCTGGTCGAACGCTCGTGGTCGAGGGCTTTGAGATCGATCGTGGGGTGGATGCCGGTTCCGGCGTCGTACCGTCCGATGGTCGTCCTGCCGTTCGCGGCGAGCTCGACCTCGAGGCCGGACTCCGGGCTCACCAGCCTCGGCTTTCCGGTGCCGGCCCCTTCGGGAACGAGGTCTTTCCCGGTGTCGGCGTCGACATTCTGGATCGGCGCTTCGACGACGCTGTCGATCAGCGTCGGGCCGGCCTGGCGGAGCCTGAAGCTCAGCTTGCGCAGCATCCGGATGGCGATCTCGGGATCGTGCTTGACCAGCTGGTCAAAGGTCCCGCGGTCGATCCGCACCAGCTTGCAGTCCGACACCGCCCGGGCGCTCGCCGTGCGGGGCAGGTCCTCGAGAATGGCCATCTCGCCGAAGAAGTCGCCCTCCTCAAGCAGCGCGAGACGGACCGAGTCGCCGTCGGTGTGCTTGAGGATCTCGACCTCACCACTTTGAATGATGTACATCTCGGCCCCCTCCTGCCCCTCGTCGAAGACGGTGTCTCCGGCGTTGAGCTGGCAGGAAAAGTCGCCCCCGTCCAGATGCGGCCCGCTGTCTTGGTCGTTCATCTCGATTCACCCCGGTTGCGTCGCGACTGGCTGATGGTCGAGCGCACCCACGCTACCCGAGGCTCGTTCGGGGGTCAACCGTCGGGCGAGACATCCCTATGATGGGCCAGTCCCCCGGCTGCGCCGACCTGGGCTCGGACGAGCTCGCGGCACGTTTCCTCAGCCCGATGGCGTCGAAGGTGATGGCGCTGTCCGAGGATCGGTGGAGTGCCGACAGGCGGATCGCCATCGTCGGCCGATCGTCGGCGCTCGAATCCGTCATGCAGAAGGCGGAAAAGGTGGCGAACTTCGATGAGCCGATCCTGCTGACCGGTGAGAGCGGCGTCGGCAAGGAGAGCCTGGCCCAGGCGGTCTATCTGCTGAGCCCGCGCAGCGACGGTCCGTTCGTGTCGGTCAACTGCCCTCAGTTCCAGGAGGGCAACCTGACGGTCAGCGAGCTGTTCGGCCACACGCGGGGCAGCTTTACCGGCGCGGTGGCGGATCGCAAGGGTTGCTTCGAGATTGCGGACGGTGGTGTGATCTTCCTCGACGAGATCGGCGATCTCCACATGAGCGCGCAGCTGATGCTGCTCCGCGCCCTGTCGACTGGCGAGTTCACTCCGCTCGGCTCGAACACGCCGCGGCGGGTCAACGTCCGGGTCATCGCGGCGACGAACCGCCCATTGTCGGCGTCCGGTCTCGGCGAGCACTTTCGCGGCGATCTGTTCTTCCGGCTGCGCTATTTCCACCTGCAGCTGCCGCCGCTGCGCCGACGGGACGACGACTGGCAGCTGTTGATCGACTTCATGCTCGAACGGATGCGGCTCCGGCACGGGGTCGCGAAGACGTTCTCCGACCGCTCGCTCGACCTCATGGCCGGCTACAGCTGGCCGGGCAACATCCGCGAGCTGTTCAGCGTCGTCACCTCCGGCTACGCGCTGGCGACGTCCGAGGTCATCGAGCCGGAGGCGTTCGAGACCCTCATCGAGACCCAGGAGCGGTTCACCGGTCGGCGGGTCGAGGACAGCGCGATCCGGCAGATGGCGAGCAGTGAGGGCGATTTCTGGTCGACGATCTACCGAAGGTACATGGACCGGGAGCTCAACCGCAGTCAGGTCCGGTCGGTCGTCGCGTGGGGTCTGACCCGGGTCAACGGGTCGTACCGACGGCTGGTCGAGCTGTTCGGCATGCCCGCCAAGGACTACCAGCGGTTCATGGACTTCCTGCGGCACCACAAGCTGAAGCCTCCCAAGGACTGGCGTTAGCCGGCGCGGTGCCGAGCTCGGTTGCGAGCTGGCGACACAACTCAATCAAAATGGAGACTGAGTTCCATTTAATGGAGCGGGAGCTCGCCTCGGTGTGAAGTTCGTGGCCGCGATTCCTGTCGGAACAGTGTTTTCAAGTTGGCACGGCGCTTGCGTAGGAGGGAGGCGATCGCACACAACGCCCTCGACGCGCGAACACGCAACACGACTCGAACGGGTCTCGAACGAAAGGAGTGCAACATGGCTGAAATGTCCCGTGGCGAGGTGAATGACCTGATCGCGAACTTCGCAGTCAACGACCCGGAGTACAAGAAGGCGCTGCTCAACGAGCCCAAGAAGGTGGTGTCGATGCAGCTTGGCCAGGACGTTCCCGACAGCCTCGAGATCAGGGTCGTCGAGGACACGGCCGAGGTCATGCACATGGTGCTGCCGTACGTGCCGCAGGAGGGAGCCGAGCTGTCCGACGCCGACCTCGAGATGGTCGCCGGCGGCAAGGGCGGCGGCGGTGGCGGAGGCTACACCTGCAACGACATCAAGGGTATCGGCACCCACGTCGAGATCGAGACAAGTCTGATCTGATCCCGGCCGCCGATCCACTCCTCACGCCGAGGAGACTCACCGCCGACAGTCGGAGCCGCGTCACCGCGCACCTCGCACGAAGCCTCGAAGCATCCGCCCGCTCGAGTTGGCATCGTCCGGCGGCCTCCTGACTCGTCGAGCTCGACCCCGATCGCCCGATCGGTCCGCGATCGAGGGTTCGTTTCTTCGAACAGGGCCGATCTCGAAAGGAGAGACCAATGGCTGAGATGTCTCGTGGAGAGGTGAACGATCTCATCGCCGGATTCGCGATGAAGGACCCGGAGTACAGGAAGGCACTGATCGCCAACCCCGAGAAGGTCGTCTCCATGCAGCTCGGACAGGAGCTGCCGGACGCACTGAAGATCAACGTCATGCAGGACACCGCCGAGGTCATGCACATGGTGCTGCCCTATGTGCCGCAGGAGGGCGCCGAGCTGTCCGACGCTGACCTCGAGATGGTCGCCGGCGGCAAGGGCGGTGGCGGCGGCGGGGGCTACACCTGCAACGACATCAAGGGTATCGGCACCCACGTCGAGATCGAGACCAGCCTGATCTGACCGGCGGTTTTCGACCTCACGTGGCAGGACCATTCCATCACGGCCACTCGTCATTGGACGGGTGGCCGATTTTTTTCTCGTCGGGTGGCGGCGCCGCCCGGCGGCACGGACTCGGCCGTCCGGTCGGCGTTGCGCGTTGTCAACCCGGTGGACGGGCCGGGAGAGGGACCGTCTGAATGCCCAGTGCCGATCGGGAGGCGAGGGCGATGACCCTCATCGAGCGGCTCGATGCGTGGCGCCGGGACGGCCGGCCGCGGGGATCGCCCGACCATGCAGCCTCGGCGGTTGCGGTTGTCGACCGCTGGCGACGGGTGATCGGCGGCAACGACCCGTCGCTGTTCGAGTCCAGGCTCGCGTGGGACGACCTCGAGCCGCGGGACGTGATCGAGGCGTTGTCCTGGTTCGCAGCGGGGCCGGCGGCCGCCGCCCGAACGACGACGGCGTTCGGCTGGTCCGACGAGCTCGAGGCGATGTTCGACGCCGGTCGCGACGAGGTCGATGACGAAGCGGATCGGCGGTGGACGGAGTGGGCGTGCGACACGGGTGTCCCGTTCATCGAGCTGTGGTCGCCGTGGCTCGCCGGCCGGCGGACTCGGCTGAACCGCCATCCGGCACGCACCCAAGGCGTCGTGGCCGGCGGCGCGATCGACGCCCTGGTCACGCATCTCGCACGGCAGATCGGCGATCTCGCCTCCGAGGCGCTGTTCACACAGTTCGACAGGTGCCGGTCGATGGAGCTTTCGGCGCTCGCCGACCGGTCGGGAGACGCGTTCTATCGACGCTGGATGACCGACCAGGTCGATCGGCGTCTGGCGCCGCTGTTCGACGAGTACCCGGTTCTGGCGCGGCAGCTTCACCGGGTGCTCCGGACCTGGACTGACGGCAGCCTCGAGCTGCTCGACCGGCTCGTCGCCGACTACGAGGCGCTTGCAGCTCTGGTTCGATCGCCAACCGATCCCGGGCCGGTGACCGAGATCCGAGCCGGGTTGTCGGACCGCCACCACGGCGGTCATCGAGTTGCCGTACTCGTCTTCGACAGCGGCGCGCGGGTCGTCTACAAGCCGAGGTCGTTGGCGGCCGAGGCGGCGTTCGCGAGGCTCATCGACGACGCGATGGCCGACGGACTCGAGCCGCCGTTGGCCGAGCCAGCTGTCGTGCAGCGAGACCAGTATGGTTGGATGGAGTTCGTCGAGCGCCCGTCCGAGATGGGGCCGGCCGGCGTGTCGCGCTGGTTCCGAGCCGCCGGCTCGCTGCTGTGTCTCGCCCATGTGCTGCGCGCGTCCGATCTCCACTTCGACAATGTCCGGGTTGGCGAGCGATCGCCCGCGCTGATCGACCTCGAGACCCTGCTCCACCCGGAGCCGGCGATCGGGAGGACGTTTCAGACCGCCGGGACGGCCGCGTCCAGAGTGGCGGACTGGATGCGGTCGTCATTCCACTCGACGGGCATGCTGAGCTTCCTGCAGCAGTCCGGAGACGGTTCGGTGATCGACATCGGCGGGTTGTGCGGTACGGGTGGGCACCGTTTCATCGGCGGCGCGCCGTGCTGGGTCGAGCTCGGCACCGACCAACTGCGGCAATCGAGCCGTCCGGCAACCGCGCGAACCCGCCGCAACCTCCCCCGGCTCGCTACCGGGCCGGCGAGTCCGACCGACTACCTTGACGAGCTCAGCGACGGGTTTGCGACGACCTACCGTTTCGTCATGGAGCGGCGCGGCGGCACGTTCGATCGCGATCGGATCCGGCGTCGCTTCGAAGGGGTCTCGAGTCGCGTCCTGATCCGTCCAACCGAGCAGTACGCCCGGCTGCTCCGACTGCTGATTCGGCCGGCGTGCCAGCGTGACGGCATCGCGGTCGGCCTCGCCATCGAGGTGCTCAACCGCGGTCTCATCGACAACGGTCCTCGACCGCCGTTGTGGCGTGTCGTCGACGCGGAACGCCGAGCCCTGACCGCCCTCGACGTCCCGAGATTCACCGCCGAGGTCGACGGGTCGACACTGTGCGACGGCGACCACCCCATCGCGGACGGCGTGCTCGCCCAGACCGGCCTCGACGCCTACGAGGAGCGTCTCCACGGCATGTCTGACGACGACCTCGACCGCCAGCTTCGACTCATGGCGTTGTCCGTAGGATCGCTCCACGGCGCCGCCGATCACGTCACGCAGGCTGGCGGAGCGGCCGCCGAGGGCATCGATCCGGACGGTGTCGTCCGGTTCGATGCCGAGCTGGCGGCGGTCGAGGTGCGGTCCATCGCCGATCGGCTCGTCGCCGCCGCGGTGCCGGGCGACGACGGCAGCCTGACCTGGCTCGATCCGGTCCACCTCCGGCCCGAGGGCCGCCGCGACCACGGTGTCGCGCACTACCTCTACAGTGGCGCGTCAGGCATCGGCCTGTTCTTCGCGTCGGCGGCGCGGGCCTTCCCCGGCCGGGGCTACCGGTCCGTCGCGGCCGGCGCGCTTCGGTCCGCGCTCGCCGTTGCCGCCGCCCCCGACGCGTCGACGCTGCTCGCTAACGAGGGCCTCGGAGCGTGCCACGGACTGGGTGGTCTGATCTACGCTCTGACGTGGGCCGGTGACTGGCTCGCCGACCCGGGCTGCCTGGAGGCGGCGCTTCGGTTGGCGCGACACATCGACGCCGATCGGATCGCCGCCGACGATGCACTCGACATCGAAGGCGGAGCCGCCGGCGCGATCGTCGGTCTGCTGGCGCTGCACGCGAGGACCGCCGACGCCGAGGTGCTCGCGGCGGCGTCCGCGTGTGGCCGCCACCTGCTCGCCGCACGACAGCCGGGACCCGACGGCGGGGCGGCATGGCCGTCGCGCCAGGGCGGGCTGTTGTCCGGGTTCGCCCACGGCGCCTCGGGCGGTGCGCTCGCGCTCGTCCGCCTGTCCGACGCGACGGGAGACGGGTCGTGGCTGGCGGCGGCCGAGGCCGCCCTGGTGTTCGAGAACAGCCGTTTCGATCCGGCGACCGGGAACTGGCCGGTCGACGTTCTCGACCGCGACGGGTCGATTCGAGAGCGGCGGAACATGGTGGCGTGGTGTCACGGAGCTCCGGGCATTGCCCTGGCGCGGGCGCTGATGCGCGACGCCGTGCCGGCGGCCGATCGGGCGGAGCTGCTGGAGGCGGCGATCGAGACCACCGTCGCGGCGCCGCTGACGGGCGCCGACCACCTGTGCTGTGGTACGCTCGGGCGAGTCGACGTCTTGAACACAATCGGGCAGCTGCTGGAGCGGGACGAGCTCCGGCACGCAGCCGAATCGAGGGCCATGATGGTCATCCGGCGGGCGGCCGAGCAGGGTGGATTCAAGGTCACGGACGGAAGCGGACCGGCGCGGCCGGGGCTGTTCCGGGGTCTGGCGGGAGTCGGATATGCACTCCTCCGGCTGATTGGATCTCACACGCTGCCTTCGGTGCTCGGTTTTGAAGCGACCGCGACAACGGGTGCGCGGCGATGACCGCCAAGGTGGTCTTCGGCCTGACCGAGCCGAGAAGCGCGGCAGCGCTCGCCGACCTGACCTTTCCCGCCTACCGCCATCTCCTCGACCTCGAGCCGCAGCCTCGATATACCGGGCGTCTGCACGGCGCCGGTCCGGTGATCCAACCGATCGCTGTCGCGGCGGTGGTGAACGGTGCTCCGGTCGGTCTCGCCGTCGCCGAGCTGCCGATCGACGCGGACAACGGGCCTGAGCTGCTGTCCGTCTACGTCCGCCCGGAGGTCCGCCGCCAGGGGATCGGAACCCGGCTGGTTGCCGAGATCTGCCACGAGGTCGCCGGTCGCGGGCACGCGACGATCGACGCGGTCTACATGACCGGCAAGCCCGAGATCGTCGGCCTGGAGAAGATCTTCTGGAAGCTCGGCTGGGGACCGCCCGACACCAGGATGACCGTCCTTCGGTTGACCGCGGATGATCTCGACAGGCTGTCGTGGATGCACTGGACCAGGGTGCCGAAGAACTACGACATGTACCGACTCGCGGACATCGAGGACGAGGCGATCGCCGAGCTGAAGGCGATCGATCGCGACGAGGACTGGATTCCCGAGGACCTGCGTCCGTGGGACCACCTCGGCGAGGGCTACGAGCCGAACACCAGCATGGTGCTCAAGGTCGACGGTCGGATCGTCGGCTGGGTCGTGACCCATCAGCTGAGCGACGCGATGGTCCGGTACACGAGCAGCTACGTCCACCCGGATCTGTGGCGACGCTGTGCGTTGCTGCGGCTGTGGCGGGCGTCGTTCCTGGCGATGCAGGAGGCCGGCTTCACGGTCGCGACGCTCACCAGCCATGCCCGACATCCACAGATGGTCGCATTCATCCGCAAGCACGTCGCGCCCGTGGTGTCGTTCGTCGCCGAAACCCGCGGCACGCGGAAGATCCTCGATTCGGACGCACCGCTCGCCGACGGCAGCGGTGACCGGATTCGGGGGTTGTGATGGCGAGCCCGACGGGCCGTCCCGCGGTTCGCGACCGCATCGAGCGCCGACCGGAGGCTGGTATCCTATGGAACAAACGCGAACACCGGCATTGACCAGGCTGGGTGTCACCAACACGACGCACCGGGGCACGGCGACGCGGCACCCGGTGCAACGAGGCGCAACGACGGGCAGCCGTCGGGGAGGGACGATGTCGAAACAGCACACTATCCGTCGGTATCTTTGGCTCATGGCGCTCGTTTGCGTGGTCTCGACGGCGACGGTCACCGGTCAGGAGGCCGAGGAGCCGTGGACCCCGGGGGTCGTGACCGAGGACTCGATCAGTGCGCTCGATGCCGTCGAGATGACGCTCGAGCATGCTCCATTCATTCGTCTTCAGGAGCAGTCGACCGTGCTCCAGGAGGGCTTCGTGCTCCAGGCGGCGGGCCAGTTCGACACGACGCTGCTCGGCGATCTGAGCTTCGAGTACACCCAGACTGAGCTGACCGCGAAGGAGAAGAAGGGCGAGCAGGATCGGCGGGACGAGCTCCAGGAACGGATCGACGACGCCGACGAAACCGCCCAGCAGCTCCAGACCGCGATTGACGAAAGCAACATCGCGCTCGACGTCTGGCAGAACAACGGCGACAAGGACTCGGTGACGTTCACTGACGAGTACGCGCAGGCGCAGTACGACGTCCTGCTCGAGATGTACAACGGCTCCGATCCGGATCAGCAGCCGGCCATCGAGCAGGCGATGATCAACTTCTTCGACTCGGTGATCTCGAGCAGCCAGGAAGGGCTCGACGAGGCGCTTGCGTTCGTCGACGAGAAGACCGATGTGCTGGCCCGGATGGGCGAGGTTCCGGAGGTCACCGAGTCGACCGACCTCAACCTCAACCTCGCCATCGACAAGCAGTTCCGCAACGGCATCTCGATCTCACCCTACGTCGATCTCGTCGGCAGTCGAGTCCGGTACAAGGACAAGGGCTACCTGACCGATGACGGCGGCCTGGAGATCCCCGACGCCTACACCACGACGCTCGGTTTCGACGTCGTGTTCCCGCTCGCGAGGAACCGCGGCAAGGCGGCGACCGGCGCCACCGAACGTGCCGCCGAGATCGACTACGATGCGAGCCTCGACGCGCTCGCCTTCGCCGCGTCGTCGAGTGCGCTCGACACGCTGCTTGCTTACTGGGACCTGGTTGCGGCGCAGCGCCGGCTCGAGATCCAGCTCGAGTCGCTGTCGGTCAATCAGCGGATCCTCGACCTGACCCAGGCGCTGGTCGACGGCGACGAGCTGCCGCGCGCCGAGCTTCCCCGGACCCAGGCCGCCGTGGCGCAGGATCAGGCGGCGGTGAATGCCGCCGAGCGCGCCGTCATCGAAGCGCGGATCCGGCTCGCCAACGTCATCGGTCTCGAGGTCGGCAACGGCGCCATCGCACCGCTGGCGTCGGACGACTTTCCGGATCTGCCCGTCGACGCGGTCGATCTCGAGATGCAGTCCGACGGTCTGGTCGCGGCGGCGCTCGACCGGCGCATGGATCTCAAGTCGGCGCGCAAGCTCGAGCAGTCGGGCAAGGTGTTGGTCGAAGGTGCGCGAATCAACCGGCGGCCGATCGTCGATCTCAGCCTCGGGGCGTCGTACAACAACCTCGGCGAGAACAACAATGTGTGGGACGGCCTGTCCGACAGCGTGTCCGACAGCTGGGCGGGACCGAGCGGCAAGTTCGGGCTCGGCGTCGAGGTGCCGTTCGGCAACCATCTCCAGAAGGGGTTGTACCAGCAGCAGCAGGCGTCGCTCAACAGCGCCTCGATCACCGCCGACGACCTTGCGCGGACGATCGCCCTCGGCGTTGCGCTCGACACCGCCTCGGTCGAGCAGATCGTCGCTCAGGTGGTCAACTACAGCCGGTCGGCCGCAGCGTACCGCGAGGCGATCGATGTCGAGATGGAGAGGCTGCGCTACGGCACCGTCACGGTGTTGGACACCCTGGTCACGCAGCAGCGGTCGCTGCTGTCCCAGCTGTCGCTGATCGACGCTCAGGCGCGCTATGCCCAGATCCTCGCGCAGCTGGCGTTCGACACCGGCCGGCTGGTCACCCAGGAGGGAGGTGCTGGTGCCGTCGACCCGGTGGCCTTCACCACCCTGCCGTTCCAGTAGGAGGTGGATGATGGACCTTCGAACCAGGCTGTCATCCGATCGACCGCCGCTTCGCCTGGCCGTGATCGTCGCCGTTTTGACGATCGCCGGTTCGCCGATGGTCGCGGTCGCCGAACCGAACCCGACGCTCGACGGTGACCAGCCCGCCTTGGGGCTGGTCGAAGCGATGGAGTTCGCCGTCGCCTCGGACCCCACCATTCGGCTCGCCGAGCAGGCGCGCTCGGCCTCCTTCGGCGCTGTCGATCAGAACCGCGGGGCGTTCGATCTCAATCTGAGCCTCCAGCTCTCCTACGATGGGGCCCGCCAGTACCTGACCGATGCCCAGCTCAACGCCGAGCGTCAGAAGCGCGACCTGTTCCGTCAGCTGGCGGTCAACCTGCAGCAGGTCGCCGACGACCTCCAGAATCAGCTCGGCGGTCCGGGCTTCGTATGGGCCGATTGCCCCCAGGGGCTCGACATCACGATCGGCGACACGCCGATCTGCATCTCGGGCCGCACCCAGGCGATCTTCGATCTTTACGAGGACATGGCCAATGCGACCAACAACCAGGACGCCGCCGCGGCGCTGGTCGAGGCGAACCGCCGGGTCGCCGCCAACACGGTGGACATCCTCAACATCAACGCCTATGCCCAGCGCGGGAACCTGCGCAATATCGGGACGGTCCCGAACGTCGACGGCTCGCTGACCACCGCTCTCGACCTCCGCCTGACCAAGCTGTTCCGCAACGGAATCGTGCTCGAGCCGGGCCTGATCCTCGACGGGTTTCAGGAGAATTTCATCGGCAAGCCGACCAATCCGGCGTTCGGCGGCAAGGGTTTGCCGGACAACGTCCGGTCGATCCTCGGCGTGACGCTCGACATCCCGCTCGGCAAGGGTCGCGGCAAGGTGTCGACCGCGGCCGCCGAGCGTGCGGCGGTCGCGACGGCCGACGCCGCGCTCGCCGACGAGGCGTTTGCCATCACGACCTCGGTCGAGAGCACCGC
>JASFPU010000022.1:0-12558 GCA_050115855.1 Holophagae bacterium | reverse complement strand
CAACTGAAAGGAGGCGTCCGTGCCGCAGATCGACATCAGCCCGGATCGCTGCAAGGGCTGCGAGCTTTGCGTTCATGCCTGCCCGCAGCAGATCCTCGGCATGGGCACGAAGATCAACACCAAGGGCTACTTCTACGCCGAGGTGGTGGAGGCCGCGAGGTGCATCGGGTGCCGGTTGTGCTGCATCACCTGCCCTGACGTCGCGATCGAGATGCGGGTTCACGGCACCATGTACCACTACTTCGGGTACTGATGCTCATGAAGAACCCGAATGCCTTCGGCTCGATCCCGTACACGATCCCGATCACGATCCCGAAATGTGCGGGACGGTTCGGGAACGGGATCGGGAACGGGATCGGGATCGGAGAATGACATGACCAAGAAACTCATGAAAGGCTCGGAGGCGATTGGCGAGGCCGCGGTCCAGGCCGGCTGCCGTTTGTTCTTCGGCTATCCGATCACGCCACAGAACGAGATCCCCGAGTACATGTCCATGAGACTGCCGCAGGTCGGCGGGACCTTCGTCCAGGCCGAGTCCGAGGTGGCGGCGTCCAACATGCTGTACGGCGCGGCAGGGACCGGGGAACGGGTCATGACCTCATCGTCATCGCCCGGGATCTCGCTTATGGCGGAGGGCATTTCCTACCTTGCCGGCGCTCAGCTGCCAGTGGTGATCGTCAACATCATGCGTGCCGGACCGGGGCTCGGCGGCATCCTGCCGTCGCAGGGCGACTACTTCCAGGCGACCAAGGGCATGGCGCACGGCGACTTCCGGCTGCTCGTGCTCGCGCCGTGGTCGGTCCAGGAAGCGGCGAACCTCGTCCAGGATGCCTTCGACCTCGCCGACTTCTACCGCAACCCGGTCATGGTGCTCGGCGACGGGCTGATCGGACAGATGATGGAGCCGGTGGAGTTCAGCGAGGGACGGCAGCCGATCAAGGACCTGCCGCCCAAGGACTGGGCCGCCACGGGTCACAACGGCAGCAAGCCCCGCTCGGTGATCAACTCGCTGTTCCTCGACCCCGAGGAGCTGGAGCGGCACAACATCCGCCTCAAGGAGAAGTTCGATGCCATCGAGCGCGACGAGGTCCGATTCGAGACCTACGGTACCGAGGATGACGCCGACGTCCTGATCGTCGCCTACGGCACGGTCGCCCGCGTCTGTCTGACCGCGATCGAGGAGCTCAGCGAGGCCGGCACGAAGGTCGCGATGGTGCGGCCGGTGACGCTCTTCCCGTACCCCTCTCAGGCGGTGAGAACCGCTGCCGAGCGAGCCAAAGCCGTGCTCGTCGTCGAGCTGTCCGCCGGTCAGATGATCGAGGACGTCCGGCTCGCCCTCGACGGCGGGCCGGTCCACTTCATCAATCGAATGGGCGGCATTCTGGTTTCCCCCGACGAGGTCGTGGCCAAGGTGCGAGCCATCGTCGCGGGCGAGTCCGAGGAGGTGTGACATGGCAGAGACCGTCTTCGCCAGGCCAGATGCGTTGCGCGACGTCACGACGCATTACTGCCCGGGCTGCACCCACGGCACGATCCACCGCCTGATCGCCGAGGTCATCGACGAGCTCGGCGTCCGAGAACGGACCGTCGGCGTTGCGCCGGTCGGCTGCTCGGTGCTCGCCTACAACTACTTCGAGACCGATTTCCACGAGGCGTCGCACGGCCGGGCACCGGCGGTGGCGACCGGGATCAAACGCGCCCGCCCGGATCTCATCGTGTTCTCCTATCAGGGCGACGGCGACCTCGCCTCGATCGGCACCGCCGAGATCATCCACTGTGCCAACCGCGGTGAGAAGGTCACGGTGATCTTCGTCAACAACGCGATCTACGGCATGACCGGGGGCCAGATGGCACCGACCACGATGCCCGGCCAGGTCGCGACGACCTGTCCCCTCGGCCGCGACGTCGATCTCGCCGGTCACCCCATCCGGATCGCCGAGTTGCTGTCGACGTTGAGGACTCCGGCCTTCATCGCGCGGACCTCGGTCCACACACCGTTGCTCGCGGTCAACGCCAAGGAGATGCTACGACGCGCGTTCACCCATCAGGTCGAGGGCCGCTGCTTCTCCCTGGTCGAGGTGCTGTCGACCTGCCCCACCAACTGGGGCATCCCACCCCACGAGGCCACCGACTGGCTGGAGAAGAACATGCTGCCCTACTACCCGCTCGGCGTCTTCAAGAAGCCGAACGGCGGCAGCCGGGAACCGCTGCCACTGGAGGGCTGACCATGCAGAACGACGTCATCATGGCCGGGTTCGGTGGGCAGGGGATCCTGCTCATCGGCAAGATGCTCGCCTACGCCGGGATGCGGGAGGGCAAAGAGGTCTCGTGGCTGCCGTCGTACGGGCCCGAGATGCGCGGCGGAACCGCCAACTGTACGGTGGTGATCTCGGATCGGCCGGTCGGCTCCCCGGTCATCCGGTCGCCGCGCGCGGTCGTCGCCATGAACCTGCCGTCGCTCGACAAGTTCGAGCCCGACGTCCGGCCCGACGGGCTGCTGATCATCAACACATCCCTCATCGACCGCCCTGCGTCGCGCACCGATCTGACGATCATCGAGGTGC
This sequence comes from Holophagae bacterium, assembly GCA_050115855.1. Classification (GTDB taxonomy): domain Bacteria; phylum Acidobacteriota; class Thermoanaerobaculia; order Thermoanaerobaculales; family Sulfomarinibacteraceae; genus JAHECW01. The sequence goes on along the minus strand of JASFPU010000022.1, from coordinate 9,994 downwards.
CGGCCAATGAGATCGCCAACTCGCTGGGCAACCGGCGCGGTGCCAACATGGTGGCCCTCGGGTCGTATCTCGGCGCCACCGACGCGGTCTCGGTCGACGGCGTCATCGAAGTGGTGCGCGAGACGTTCGCCGCCAAACCGGGCGTCATCGACGTCAATATCGAAGCCCTGAAGCGCGGTGTCGAGATCGGCGCCGGCCACGCGGTCGGGGTTTGAAGGGGGGCGCATGGCCGACCAACCGTGTGTCGATCTGGCCGAGACCGAGACGATCCTCGAGCGCTACCCGCACGAGGAGCCGTCGTTGATCCAGGTGCTGCAGGATGTCCACCGGGCCTACAACTACCTCCCCTGCGATGTCCTGGTGCGGATCGCAGAGGTGCTCGACGTGCCGCTCGCCAAGGTCTTTTCAGTGTCGACCTTCTACAAGGCGTTCTCACTCGAGCCGCAGGGCGAGACCATCATCCGGGTCTGTATGGGTACCGCGTGCCACATCCGGGGTGCTGGCCAGCTCGTCGAGGAGCTCGAGCGCAAGCTTGGCATCGGCGCCGGCGAGACCACCGAGGATCTGAAGTTCACCGTCAAGACCGTCAACTGTGTCGGCGCCTGCGCCATGGCGCCGGTGATGATCGTCGGCGACAGCTACGTCGGCAGCGCCAAGCCGGCCCGGATGGAACGCTACCTGGCAGCGGGAGGCGACGATGAGAATTGACTCCGCCGACCGATTCGCCGCTCTCCAGGCCGACGCGAAGGCACGTGACGAAAGGCAACCGAAGAAGATCGTCGTGTGCTGCGGCACCGGGTGTCTGGCGACCGGTTCCAAGGCGGTCGCCGAGGCGTTCGCGGCCGAGATCGCCGAGCGCGGACTCGACGTCGACGTCAACCTGGGGCTCAAGACCACTGGCTGCCACGGCTTCTGCGAGCGTGGACCGCTCGTCGTGATCGAACCCGAGGGGCTGCTGTACACGAGGGTCAAGGCCAAGCGGGTCCCGGAGATTGTCGAGAAGACCGTTGTCGGGGGCGAGCTGATCCCCGGGCTGCTGTACAAGAACCCGGCCGACAACGAGCGCATCCCGGCCTACCGGGAGGTGCCTTTTTACAAGCATCAGGTCCGGGTCGCCATGCGCAACATCGGCCGCATCGACCCGACCGACATCGTCGACGCGATCGCTCACGGTGCCTACGCCGGTCTGGCCAAGGCCCTGTTCGAGATGACGCCCGACCAGGTCCTCGACGAGGTCGAGCTCTCGGGCCAACGGGGTCGTGGCGGAGCGGGGTTCAACACCGCCCGCAAGTGGCGCTCGTGCAAGGCGGCGCCGGGTGATCGGCGCTTCGTGCTGTGCAACGGCGACGAGGGTGACCCGGGCGCCTTCAAGGACCGCTCGATCATGGAGGGCGACCCGCACTCGGTGCTCGAGGGCATGATCATCGGCGCCTACGCACTGGACGCGCACGAGGGCTGGATCTACGTCCGTGACGAGTACCCGTTGGCGGTCGTCAACCTCCAGCTCGCGATCGCCGAGGCGCGGAAGTACGGCCTGCTCGGCGACGACATCATGGGCTCCGGATTCGCCTTCGACGTCCGCATCTCGCGCGGCGGCGGCGCCTTCGTCTGCGGCGAGTCGTCGGCGCTCATGCGTTCGTTGGAGGGCAAGACCGGCGAACCGCGCGCCAAGTACATCCACTCGACGGAGAAGGGACTGTTCGATCTCCCGACGGTGCTCAACAACGTCGAAACGTGGGCCGGCATCGGCGCCATCATCGACCGGGGGGGCGCCTGGTTCGCCTCGATGGGCACCGAGAAGTCCAAGGGTACCAAGGCCTTCTCGCTCGTCGGCAAGGTCAAGAACACCGGGCTCATCGAGCTGCCGATGGGAACGACTCTGCGCCACATCATTTTCGACATCGGTGGCGGCATTCTCAAGGACCGGCCGTTCAAGGCGGTCCAGACCGGCGGCCCGTCGGGCGGCTGTGTTCCGGACGAGCTGCTCGACCTGCCGGTCGACTACGAGAAGCTCGCCGAGGCCGGCTCGATGATGGGCTCGGGCGGCATGATCGTCATGGACGACCGGACCTGCATGGTCGACGTGGCGCGCTACTTCCTGGCCTTCCTCACCGAGGAGTCGTGTGGCAAGTGCGTGCCGTGCCGCGAAGGCCTCAAGCAGATGCTCGCGATCTACGACGCCTTGATCGAAGGTCGCGGTCAGGAGGGCGACATCGAGCGGATCGAGACCTTGGCGGCCGGCATGCAACTCGGCAGCCTGTGCGAGCTCGGCAAGTCGGCGCCCAACCCCGTGCTGTCGACGCTCAGGTACTTCCGGTCGGAGTACGAGGCCCACATCCGAGACCGGGCGTGCCCGGCGGGGATCTGCCGCGCCCTGACCGCGTACGAGATCACCGACGACTGCGACGGCTGCCACGTCTGTTTCAAGGCGTGTCCGACCGACGCCATCGAAGGCACGATCAAGGAACTGCACGTCATCCACCAGGATCTCTGCATCTCGTGCGGAGCCTGCCTCGAGGTCTGCCCGACCGATTCCATCCGGACCCTTCCCAAATGGCAGATGGCCGAAAAGGAGGAGGTGGTGTGATGCCGACGTTGACGGTCAATGGCCGCCGGGTCACCGTCCCCGAGGACGCGTACCTGCTCGATGCGTGCCGTGCGGCGGGCGTCGACGTGCCGACGCTGTGCACCTTCGACGGCCTCGAGCCATGGGGCGGGTGCCGGCTGTGCGTTGTCGACATGTCGCTCGAGCGCTGGGACGACGACTGGTTCAAGATGGTGACCGCCTGCAACCACCCGGTGGAGGATGGGATGACCGTGGTCACCGACTCCGACCGTGTGCTCGCGACCCGCCGGGTGGTGCTCGACCTGCTGCTCGCCCGGTGCCCCGAGACCCCGCTGATCCAGCAGCTCGCCCGCGACCACGGCATCGAGCGCACCAGCTACCAACCCAATCCCGAGCCGACCGACTGCATCCTGTGCGGCCTGTGCACCCGGGTCTGCGACCACATCGGGGTGTCGGCGATCGCCAGCGTCAACCGCGGCTGGGGCCGGGAGATCGCGCCGCCGTTCAACCAACCGCCGCCGGACTGCATCGGCTGTCTCGCGTGCGCCGAGATCTGCCCGACGGACTGCATCGAGTTCACCACCTCGAGCACGTCCCGGACGATCTGGGGCAAGGAGTTCGAGATGCTCCGCGACCCGAAGACGGGCGAGGCGGTGATCACCAAGGCCCAGGCCGAGTACTTCGCCGAGCGCACCGATGTGCCGAAGAGCTACTTCGAAACCTCGGACCGGAGCAAGCGGCGCGAGGTCGCGAAGACCTTCGAGAGGCTGCAGGTGGTGAAGTGAAACTGTCGATCCCGCTCCCGTTCCCGTTCCCGTTCCCTGCTGTGAGCCGGGGTGTTCGGGATCGGGATCGGGATCGGGATCGGGATCGGATCTGACGACCATGAAGATGATCTACAAGGTCTCGGTAGAGCGCTGCATCGCGTGCGGTAAGTGCGAGCTCGCGTGCGCCTTTGCCCACGGCAGCGAAGGGCGCCCGTCGGCGACGCGGATCAACATCCACCGGCGCGGCCCCGAGCTCGGGACTCCGGTGGTCTGCTTTCAGTGCGACGCCGCGGCCTGTGTGACGGTGTGTCCGACCGAGGCGCTGGTCCGGGACGAGGCGACCGGAGCGATCGACATGGTTCGGTCGCGCTGCATCTCGTGCCGGATGTGCGTCGCGGCGTGCCCGTTCGGCAACATGCTGTGGGACGAGGCCTATCACTGCGTCCAGAAGTGCGATCTGTGCGGTGGAGATCCGCGCTGTGTGCCGTTCTGCCCGACCGGTGCCATCGCGTGGGTGCCGGCCGCCGAGGCCGCGATCCCGCCCGAGCCGCTCGACCGCGAAGCCCTGAGTTTGGAGTGAGAGCTGAAACACGAAGACACGAAGACACAAAGACGCAAAGGAGAATCGAGTCATCGGTCAATGGCCGAGCAGGTTCGGTTCTGCGTGAGTCCTTCGTGTCGTGGTGTCTTTGTGGTTGCGACGGATGTCGTGTCGCGACCGGGGAGCTGACGATGCACGATGAGATCAAGGAAGTTCTGCGCAAGGCGTACCAGATCGAAGTCGACGGCTACACCTTCTACTCGATGGTGGCGGAGAGGGCGGACAAGCCCGCCGTTCAGGCGCTGTTCGACAAGCTGGCGAGCGACGAGATCCAGCACAAGGCCTTCATCACCAGTGTGATGGGCTCGTACGAGGACAAGGGGGTCGCCGCGTTCAACATCGCGCGGCGGGATCCCGATCTCAAGGCGTTCACCGACACCATCTACACCGACGGCTTCAAGGCCAAGGCCGAGGACGCCGACTTCGAAATGGGCGTGCTTTCGGTCGGCATGACACTCGAGACACGGGCCATCCAGTACTTCTCGGGCGCCGCGGTGCACGCCGACGAGGCCGAGGTTCGGGACTTCTACCAGTTCCTCGCCGACTGGGAGAAGGGCCACCTCGAGGCGCTCCAGAAGCTGTACGGCGGTGTGCGCGAGGAGTACTGGGCCGAGGGTGGGTTCTCACCCTTCTAGTGAGTCTTCAATCGCGAATCGTCGGTCCTGGCGATTTCGACGGTCGCGCGGTTTCCATCCGGCTGGACACGGGGACCCGCGGCGACGCCAGGTGACCCCATCGACCTGTCGGAAGCACGAGCCGCGACTCACGGAGTGAGCATCGGTCCGGCACCGAACAGCTCGAGGAGCGTGTCCGGGGGAACCGGCTTGGAGAACAGGTAGCCCTGGCCGAAGGAACAGCCCAGATCACCGACGATGGCGAGCTGCTCCGGGGTCTCGATGCCCTCGGCGAGGGCGTCCATGCCGAGATTGCGGGCGAGCGTGACGATCGTCCTCACGATCTCGACGCCGCCACCGTTGCCGCCCAATCGCTGGATGAAGCCCTGGTCGATCTTGAGGACGTCGACCGCGAATCGCTGCAGGTAGGCGAGCGACGAGTATCCCGTGCCGAAGTCGTCGAGGTGGACCTTCACGCCGAGCCCACGCAGCCGCTTCATGACGTCGATCGCCAGCTCGGGAACGTCGATCACGGCGCTCTCGGTGATTTCGAGCTGGAGCCGGTGTGCCGGCAGATCGAGCTCCTCGAGGAGGTCGCTGATGAAGCTGACAAGCTCCGCGCGTGAGAACTGCCGGCTGAACAGGTTGATGCTGATCGCCGGGGCCTGTTGACCGTCGGTCGCGGCCGGCCACGTCAGAGCCTGTCGGCACCCGGTGCGGAGCACCCACTCGCCGATCGGGTTGATCAGCCCCGTCTCCTCGGCCAGCGACAGGAACTCGCTTGGAGGCAGCAGACCGCGATCCGGGTGCTGCCAGCGCAGCAGGGCCTCGCAGGCGACGATTCGACCGGTCGCCACCTCGACGATCGGCTGATAGAAGAGCCGGAACTCGTCCCGCTCGATCGCCCGGCGGAGGTCGTTCTCCAGATGGAGCTGACTCAGGACCTGCGGGTGCAGCGTCTGGTCGTAGACGTAGTGCCGCGCCCGTCCCTCGGATTTGGCCTGGTACATGGCGATGTCGGCGTCGCGCAGGATCTCGTCCGGGTTGTCGTAGCGAGGCGAGCTGAGCGCGATGCCCGTGCTCGCAGTGGTGTAGACCTCGTTGTTGCCGACCAGAAACGGCTGGCCGAGGGCGTCGTGGATCCGGAGCGCGACCGACACCGCCTCCTGTTGACCACTGACGTCCGGAATCAGGACCGTGAACTCGTCGCCGCCGAGACGAGCCACGGTATCGCCGGGACGGACAGCCCGACGCAGCCGATGAGCGATTTCGATCAGCAGGCGGTCACCGGCGGCGTGACCGAAGCCGTCATTGATGAGCTTGAAACGATCCAGATCGAGAAAAAGGACCGCGAACCGCGATCGCTGACGCCCGCGGGCCCGCTCGAGGGCGAGATCGACCCGATCGTAGAACGAGGCACGGTTCGGCAGGCCGGTCAGGCTGTCGTGGAGGGCCGAGTGCAGCAGCTGCTCCTCGGCACGCTTGCGCTGCGTGATGTCCACCAACACGCCCTCGACCGCCATCTCGCCGTCGAAACGTACGGTCCTGGTCTGCTGCAGCACCCACTTCACGCTGCCCGACTTGCTGATCAGCCGATACTCCGACTGCGGTGTGACCCGTCCGTCGCCGATCTCGAACCCGTTGGCGGTGGCGAGGACGAACGAACGATCGGCCGGGTGGATGATCCGCTCGAGGTCGGTCTGGGAAAAGCCGAGAAACTCGTCGAGCGGGTAACCGGTGATCTCGGCCATCATCTGATTGGCGTAGGCGACCGCACCCTGTTTGACGACGAAGATCCCCTGCAGGGACTGCTCGGCGAGCGAGCGGAACTTCTCCTCGCTCTCCCGCAAGGCGGCCTCGGCCTTGAGCCGCTCGGTCAGATCGACGTAGATGCCGTAGACCAGAGCAACCCGGTCGTTCTGGGTGACCGGCGCCCCGAGGACCTCGACCGGGATCTCGCGCCCGCTCTTGTGCAGGCGAACGGTCGTGTGCGTCACCGGATCACCCGAGAAGGTCTCCCGCGACAAGCGGCTGGCCTCCTCGACGAGCTCGTTGGGAGTGATCAGATCGTTGATCTGCCGCCCGACCACCTCATCGCGACCGTAGCCGAACAGATCCTCGAAGGCACTGTTCACCGCGAGCACGCGTTCATCGGCGTCGGCCATGAGAATCGCCAACGGTGTGTTTTCGAAGAGCTGTTCGAACCTGCGGGTCTCGAGGCGGAAGGCGCGTTCGACCCGCCGTCGCTGGATCGCCGAGCCGATGATCCCGGCGACCGACCGCAGTGCCTCGATCTCCGCCACCAGCCACTGGCGTTCGGTGGCGCAGTCGTCGAACTCGAGGAAGCCCCACAGCTGGTTTTCGACAAAGACCGGTGCGATGACCACCGACAGCACCTTCTGGTCCTCGAGGATCCGCCGCTCGCTGCCGGTCAGTTCGCGGACGCGGACGTGGACACACCGTCGGTTGGACAGCTCGTCGACGAGGCGTGCCAGACCGACCTTGCGCATCGGTACGGATTTCAGCTCCGGTCGATCGCGGCGAGGCTCGAAGCCATCCCTCACCCACTCGAAGCGGTGGTTCAGCAAGGGGCCGTCACCGAGGCCCTCGATTGAAAACAGGGTGACCCGGCTGACCTCCACCGCCGCACCGAGCGCGGCCAGGACGCGCTCGATGTTGATTGTCCAGTCGCCGTACTCGACCATCGCGCTTGCGGCGAAGCTCATGGCGCGGAAGATCTCGGTGCCGTGAGAGAGGAGGTTGGCCGACTCGATCCGGCGCGTGATGTCGGTGTACATTCCGAGCACGCCGGTGACGTTGCCGTGACGGTCGTAGAACGGGACCTTCGAGGTGTCGATCCAGAGGCGGCGACCGTCGGCCTGCAGCTGCGACTCGACGATGTGGTACTCCGGAGCACCATTGGCCATCACTCGGCGGTCGACCTCGAGGTAGAAGTCGGCCTCTCCGGCGGTCCACGCCAGCTCGGTGTCGCGCTTGCCCACGATATCGCCTGGTGACGTCAGCCCGGCAGCCTCGGCGAACCGCTGATTGCAGCCGAGATAGACCGAGTCTCGGTTTTTCCAGAAGACGAACTCGGGTTCCTCGTCGAGAATCTGCCGGGCACGGGCGAATGCACCCTCGACCCCGATCGGTTTGCCGGTCGAGAGGACCGGATCCGGGACCGCGGGCGTCGGTTCGCTCGAACCGTGCGTGTCACCCGTCTCGAGAGGTGGGCTGAGGGTGTCGCGTTGTGTCGTCAATCGCAGCATCCAGACGTACGAACCAGTCCCAATAAGCATACCAGCCGATGGGTTCGACTGGCCGGGATACAATCCAACGGCACGGTAAAGTGGGGGAAAGATGGACCTATCGGATGCCTTCGATGCAGCTACGGAGCGGGCGACATCACTGCCGCATCAATCCAACGACGTTCTGCTCGAGCTGTACGGCTTGTACAAGCAAGCGACCCGTGGAGACGTCGTGGGCGATCGGCCGGGCGCGTTCGACTTCAAAGGTGCGGCCAAGTATGACGCGTGGGAGAAGCGGCGGGGGATGAGCCGAGACGAGGCGAGGCAGGCGTACATTGCCCTCGTCGACCGGCTCGCCGAAGGCTGAGCGTCCCTCGGTCCCGATCACGTACCGTTTTGGAATGGGTCGGTTCGGGAATGTGGTCGGAGTGGGGCCCGGGGCGGCGCGCGGCGCTTGTCCGCATCGATGCGGATTCTCGCTAGAATGCCGATTCGTGGAGGCGACGGATGATCCAGCCTGACACACTCTCCGTTGACGGACGGAGCCTGAGCATCGCGGATGTCGAAATGGTCGCGCGGGGCGGTGCCCGAGTCGTCTTGGACCCGGGTGCGCGCGAACGCGTGGCGACGACCAGGCGAACGGTCGAGAGAATTCTCGCGTCGCGTGAGGTCGCGTACGGCATCAACACGGGATTCGGGCGACTGGCCGATGTGCGGATCCCCGCCCCTGAGCTCGATCACCTCCAGCTCAACCTCCTGCGATCCCATGCGTGCGGTGTCGGGCAGCCGCTGCCGGACGCAGTGGTCCGAGCGATGCTGCTGTTGCGTGCCAACGTGCTGGCGACGGGGCACGCCGGCTGTCGGACGGTCGTCGTCGAGCGGGTACTCGACCTGCTCAACGCGGGTATCCACCCTGTCGTGCCGTGCCTCGGGTCGGTCGGTGCGTCCGGTGATCTGGCGCCACTCGCCCATCTGGCGTTGCCGCTGGTCGGCGAGGGAACCGTGCGCTCCAACGGCGAGGTCGTCCCGGCGGCCGAGGCGCTCGCCCGAGCCGGGATCGAACCGCTCCGTCTCGAAGCCAAAGAGGGGCTGGCGCTGATCAACGGGACCCAGACGTCGGCCGCCATCGGCGCGCTGGCGATTGCCGACGCATTGCGGCTGTTGGCAGCCGCCGACGTCGTGTGCGCGCTGACGTTGGATGCGCTGGCCGGGACCGACGCGGCGTTTGACCGGGCGGTGCACGCGGCCCGGCCCCATCCGGGCCAGGGCGTCAGCGCCGCACGCATGCGTGAGCTGCTTCACGGCTCGGCGATTCGCGAGTCGCACCGCGACTGCGGACGCGTCCAGGACGCCTACTCGCTGCGGTGCTCGCCGCAGGTTCACGGGGCCGTGCGCGACGCCGTCGACCACGCCGTCCGCGTCCTGTCGATCGAGCTCAATGCCGCCACCGACAACCCGATGGTATTTCCTGACGGGCGTGTGGTCTCCGGCGGCAACTTCCACGGTGCGCCGATCGCGGCGGTCTTCGACTACGTCACCGCGACGCTGACCGACCTCGCCTCGATCTCGGAGCGCCGTCTGGCGAGGATGGTGGACAGCTCGCTGTCCGGGCTGCCCCGGTTTTTGGCCGAGGATGCCGGGCTCAATTCGGGCTTCATGATGGTGCAGGTGGCGGCGGCGGCGTTGGTGAGTGAAGCGAAGACGCTGTCGCACCCGGCGTCGGTGGACTCGATCCCGACCTCGGCCAACCAGGAGGATCACGTCTCGATGTCTACCTGGGCGTCGCGCAAGATGGCCCGGGTGACCGAGCTCGCCCGTCTGGTGCTCGGGATGGAGTACCTGGCGGCAGCGCAGGGGATCGAGTTTCACCGTCCCCTCAGGACGTCGGATCGGCTCGAGACCGCCGTGTCACGGCTCCGTGAACGGGTGGCCCGGCTCGAGGAGGACCGGATCATGTCCGGCGACATGGAGGTCGCGGCCGATCTGGTTCCCGACCTGAGCGCCATCTGACCGGCAACGGTCCGTGTCGGTCGAAACGTCGCCCGGTGCCAGAGGTTTGTGTGGGCCTCCACCGGCTCGCCGAGCGCTGATCAACGACCGCCAGGCGGTTCGTGGCCCGGTGCTACAATCGCCGTCGTGATTGAGGAATCGGCATGACGAGGCAGCTCGGCGTGGTGTCACGAACGCTGCTGCTTGCG
>JASFPU010000021.1:0-12808 GCA_050115855.1 Holophagae bacterium | reverse complement strand
TCCAGGATGCCGGCGAAGTAGTCGACGACATCGGGCTCGTCGTCGACGATCAGAACGGTCTTGTCCTCGGGTCTCGTCATCGAGAATCTCCTCCCGGTGTCGTCTGGTCGTCTCGGTGTGTCGGTGCCGGCAGCCTGTCACGCGGCAGGATCAGCCGGAAGGTCGAGCCGACCCCCGGCTCCGACTCGATGTCGACGCTGCCGCCGTGCTCCTGGATGACCTTCTTGGTCTCGAGCAGGCCCAGCCCGGTGCCTCTCGTGCCCTTGGTGGTGAAAAAGCTGGTGAAGACCTTTCGCTTGATCTCGCAGTCCATCCCGCAACCCGTGTCCTCGACCTCGAACTCGAGACAGCCGTTCCGATCCCGTGTTCGGACGATGACGCGGCAGCCGCCCTCGTCGCTGAGCAGGCACGCGTCGATCGCGTTCGACACGAGGTTGGACAGACACTTGTGGATTCCCTCGCGATCGAGATTGGCGGACCCAATGCCCGCCTCGAGCTCGGTCAGGATGGTGACGCCCCTCTCCCGAGCGGCCTCTTCGAACAGGGAGACGACCTCCTCGACCAGGCGGTTGGGCTCGGTCGCCTCGACCTCCGGCACCTGCCCCTTGGCGAAGTTCAGGAACTCGCGCACGAAGGTCGTGATCCGGTCGAAGTTGCGGTCGAGCATCTCCCAGCCCCGCTGGAGCTTGTCCCGTCGGTCCTCCTCCAAGCCCCAACGGACCAGGTACAGCCCGCCCTCGAGCCCGGTGAGGATGTTCTTGACGCCGTGGGCGAGACCGGCGACCGTCTGGCCGACCGCCGCGAGCCGCTCCGCGTCGAGCATCTCGCGTTCGAATCGCTTGACGTCTCTGAGGTCCTGCAGGAACCCCGCTGTTCCCAGAATCTCGTTCTCGTCGTCGCGAACCACGACCCCGGCAAACCGGATGGGGATGTCCTCGCCGTGCGCCCGGATCGTGGTCTCGGGCAGGACGCAGCTCGTCCCCCCCTGGCGGAGCACGGCCAGGAACATCTCCGGGTAGACCAGCTCGAGCTGCTTGGTCCCCACGATCCGGTCAGCGGTGATGCCGAGCAGGTTCTCCGCCGCCGGGTTGAAGACCGTGATCCTGAGCCGCTTATTGGTGGCGACCACCCCGTCGAAGCTCTGGTCGATGGTGGCTCTGACGAACTGCCGCTCCCGCTCGAGATCGGTCTGCAGCTCCTTGAGATCGGAGACATCGTGCATGATCTCGATCACGTGCTCGACGGGCTCGCCGCGCCGAGACAGCGGGGCGGTGGTCACGACGTAGAACGCGGAGCTGCCGTCTTCACGCCGGCCGACCGAACCCGTCGTGTGGACCCCGCCGTCCTCGAAGCTCCGCACGGCGGGGCAGTCGGCGCAGCGCGTGTCGGAGCCCTTGAAGACCTCGTGGCACAGCTTTCCCACGTTGAAGCCGAAGGTCTGGCGCAGCAGCTCGTTCGCGCGCATGATCCGGAGCTGCCGATCGAGGACCGCGACATAGCAGGGCACACGTTCGAACAGGATCTGGTGCTCCCGCTCGAGCAGCTCACACTTGGTGATGTCGGTCGCCATGACAAGCGCGAATGCGGTGTTCCCGTCCTGATCCGGAATCGGAACGATGCGCGTCACGAAATGACCGACGCGACCGGTTCTGTCAGTCCAGTTCGCCGTCGCCGTACGACTGGAACCATCGGCGAAGCACTGCGCGACGGAGCATCCACGGCACCTGGTGCTCTTGCCGAGCAGGACGTCGTAGCAGCGACGGTCCCGCCAGTCGCCGAACGCTTCGGTGAATCCGTGGTTGGCCTTGACCACGCTGTAGGAGCGGTCGAGCACGGCCATGATCTGTGGGACCTCCTCGAAGAGGTGCGACTGGATCCACGACTCGATCATGACGTGCTCCGGGCTTTTCGGAAGGCCCGCTCGACGGCATCGACGAATCGATCGGCGTTCGGGGGTTTCTCGATGAACGCGTCCGGCTCGACGGACGGAAGCCCATCAGCGTCGACGGTGACCGGGATCATCTCGCGCTTGAGCGCGGTGATGAAGACAACGGTCGTGCCGCCGATGTCGCGGTCGGCCCGGATCCGACGCAGCAGGGCGGTGCCGGTTTCCTCGGGCATCACGATGTCGACGCACACGACGTCCGGTCGGATCTTCTTGGCCAGGTCGAATCCGTCGGCCGCCGTCGACGCCGTGACGGCCGTGTGGCCGTGCCGCTCGAGCACCGCCGCCAGGTAGGCCGCGACGTCCGGTTCGTCGTCGACGACAATCACCGAAAGCGCACCGGTCGCCGGTGTGGAGACCCCTTGCGTCATCCCTGACTCCTCGCGTCACCGGGTTCGGTGGGCTCGCCGTGCGCCTCGACAGAGGACCTCGACCCCGGGACGATCTCGACGTGGCAGGTCGCGCACTCGTGGTGGTGGGGTCGGCCGAGCTCGGCCTCCTTCTCCTTGTGACAGTCGATGCACAGGCCGTGCATCGCGTCCATGTACCCGGCGGCGACCCGTGGGTGCTCCGGATCGTCGAGCTCGATCCGCGAGCCGTCGACGACCAGGGCTGACGCGCCGACATGGCATCCCTCGGAAGCGCACTTGGCCGCGTTGTCGCGGTCCCTCGGCTCCGGCCCGTTCAGGTGGTGGCAGGCATCGCACGGCTCGGCCCCGCCCTGGTGCTCGATCATTGCGACGTGCCGATCATGGTCGAAGATGTCGGTCGGCGACCACATGTCGCTGTGACAGAGCCAGCACGGCGTGTCCTGGTCCAGCGGAACCGCCATGTGGTGACACAGCCGGCACGACTGCTCCTGTCCGAGCTTCTCCTCGTGCCGGCGGTGGTCGAAGCTGACCCGGCTGCCGGCCCGGTCGCCGTCGATCAGCAGGACGTCGTGTCCTCGAGGCCTGGCCACCGGCGCCGGGGGTGCCGACGCGCCGAACAGGGCGTCGTGCGGCAGCAGGGCGAAGCTCAGCGCAGCGCCGAAGACGAAAGCCAGGGAGCAGCGCTTGAAACCGGCGATCGCCGAGTCCCCGAGCCAGACGTTGGAGGGGTGGTCCCACTCTGGAGGATCGAAGCTCGTGTCGCGGTCATCGAGCTCGGGCTCGGTCTGCCAGACCTCGTAGTGCTCGACCAGGAACATCCAGATCAGCACGGCGATCCCCGGCACCAGGCCCAGGCTCATGAGAAGCTCGAGGCCGGAGGGGATGTAGTGGGTGCCGGTGGCAGCAATCGACGCCAGCCCCGCGATGCTCAACCGGTTGACAACGAACCCGGTGACGATCGTGAATGCCATCGCGGCGAGGAGTGCGCGGCTCCGGCGGACGCGGTCCAGCTGGAGCAGCACGGACGGGACCAGAAGCAGCGGGATCATCTCGACCCAGAACAGTGCGCCGGTCCAGCTCCGCTCGACGAAGAAGCGGGCATCGCCGCGTACGATGAGGTCGACGAGGCGAATCGTGATGAACAGCCAGACGACCCACGACAGCACGCGGCCGAGCTGACGGAGCGGCGGATCGTCGATCATCCTGCCGTACAGGTAGTGGGCCACGAAGGACTCGACAATCACCGCCGCCAGACCCATCGCGACGCACGAGACGAAGAACTGGACGTTGATGATCGGCGTGAAGAACAGTGGGTGCAGCCGGTGCGGCATGATCGCGAACAGGGTTCCCAGGGATGACTGGTGCAGGACCGACAGCGCGATGCCGAACACGACGAGCGGGATCGTCACCCGTTTGAGGAACCGGTACCCGGCGTCGCACAAAGTCGAACGCTCGCGGTACTTCTCGAGCACGACCGGTGCGAACTCGAGCGCCAGCACCGTGAGGTAGAGCATCACGCACCAGGCCACCTCGAACAGCGGCGAGTGCAGGTTCCAGAAGGCGACCGGTCGCCAGATGTTCCACGGGATCCCGAGATCGACGATCAGGCTGACGACGAAGAAGGTGTAGCCGAGCAGCCCGAGCAGCACCGCCCGCCGGGCGAGGGCGTGGTACCGCTCCAAGCGGAAGATGTAGACCACCGAGGCGATAGTGAACCCGCCTGCGGCGAACGCGACGCCGGCCAGCTTGAGCCCGATCCACAGCCCCCACGGCGTGAGGTCGTCGAGGTTGGTCGTCGCGCCGAGGCCGGTCGCGAACCGGGCCGCGAGGGCCACCAGCGCCGCACCGACCAGGGCCCAGAGAACCGTCTTGACCGCCCGAACTCTCATTGCTCGACTCCGTCCTCGTCGCGAGCCTCGCCGGCGGCCCCACGTTCGGCGTCGCTGCCGCCCTCCTCGGCCATGACCCGGTCCCTTCGCCGGAGGAAGGCGTAGGTCGCGCCCATGACGACACACACGGACAGGAACGTTCCGGGGACCGTCGACAGGATGCGCTGTGTGTAGCGGGGCATCGGCTCGTCACCCAGGGGTTTGGCAGGGTGACCGGCGAGGAAACCGAGGTCGATGTCCGAGATGTACAGCACCGACGTGCCTCCGACCTGGTGCTCACCCCAGATCCGGTTCTCGAGGTAGCCTTCCGGCCGCTCGGACATCCGTCTTCGAGCCTCCGCGAGTGCCTCGTCGCGCGACCGGAAGAACACGGTCGCGTCCTCCGGACAGGCGGAGGTGCACGCCGGCTGCTCGATGTCCCCCCGGTCGATCGCCTCGAAGCACATCGTGCACTTGCTGATGTACGGCACGTTTCGCTCCCACATGTAGCGTGGGATCTTGTACGGGCAGGCCATCATGCAGTACCGGCATCCCATGCAGATGTCGCGGTCGTAGACCACCGGTCCGGCGTCGGTCTTCGACAGCGCGCCGACCGGGCACACCGAGACGCATGCGGGCTCGAGGCAGTGGCGGCACTGCAGACGGACCGGCTCACCGGTCGCGGCACGGATCACCGAGCAGTATCGCGCACCGTTGAGGCCGTCGTCCTCGCGCCACCGGTAGCGGATGTCCGGGCCGAGCTTGTTCTGCTCGACGCACGCGTCGACACACCGCTCACAACCGGTGCACTTCGTGGTGTCGGTGAGGATGGCGAAGCTCATATCGCCCGCCCCTCTCTGCCGATCTGTCGTACCACCGCCTCCGGGTACGCGTCGGGGAATCGCCAGGCGAGCTCGTGCGGCAACCGTGCCAGCGGCATCAGCACCATGTGAGACAGCTTGGTGAACGGCACCAGCAGCAGACAGAGATCTCCGCCGAGAACGTGCACCAGCATCGTCGGGTTGTACGGGAACGGGTTCCAGTGGGGGTGCGCGGCCAGGAAACCGGTCACGAACGGCGCAATCAGGAGCAGCGGCAGAAGCACGTCCTGGGCCCGCGAGATCGCCCGCGAGGCGCTCGCGCCCACCCGGGCGAGCACCAGCGCGATCGCGATCGCTACCGTGGTCAGAGTCAGCACGTCGGCGGTAACCGTCGGCAGGGCGATCCACGACACGCCGAGGTTCCGTTCCACCAGACGGACGTGGGCGAACAGGAATACCGGGGTCACGATCAGCCCGACGTGGAAGAGAATCGACAGGACGGAGTACAGACGGCGCTGTCTGAGATGCCTGACCGGAACCAGCCAGTCGAAGGTCTGGACGGCGATCCGCCGCCAGGAAAGGCCCTTGTCGTTCGTCAGCTGTCGGGCTCGCGCCGCTCCCCACAGGGTGGCGACGAGGTTTCGGAGCATGCCCAACACCATGACGGCGAATGAGAACCGCAGCAACGGGCCTCGTGCAAAATCCAGCCAGCCGTCCATGCCGCCTCCTCTTCTGGTGTCCTAGATCGAGCCCGGGTCGAAGGCGTGCCGCTCGGCGGCCGGCTTGCGGCCCGGGATCTCGATCGCGCGGAGGATGAGGTCGTGCAGACCGACGACCTCGACGTCGCCGAGCTCATGGTCCTCGACGATCTCGCGTAGTTGCTTCTTGCAGTTCGCGCACGGCGCGACCACGTAGCGGGCCCCCGTCGCCCGGATCTGGTCGGCCTTGCGTTTGCCGCCGATGCCGGTGCGGAAGCTGCGGATCTCGTCGATGGAGACCGTGCCGCCGCCGCCGCCGCAGCAGTAGTTGCCGGTGCCACCGGGGGTCATCTCGACGACGTTCCTGCAGAACGAGTGCAGGATCTCTCGCGGCTGGTGGGTGATCCAACCCCGACGAGCCATGTTGCACGGGTCGTGGTACGTCACGACGTCGGTGATGATGTCGGGATTCAGGGCGAGCCTGCCCTCGTTGAGCATGCGGTAGGTCCACTCGATACAGCTGACGACCTCGGGCGGGTCGTCGCCCCCGAACACCGGCACGAAGTCCTTGGCCGAGCGGGACGCATGGCCGCACTCGCCGATCATGATCTTGGCGCCGCGCAGCCTCTGCACCTCCGACACCAGCTGACGGATGATGCGCCGCAGGTAGCGGTCGTTGATGAACAGCCCGTAGTTGATGCCGTCGAAGTACCCGCTGCCGATGGTCCACGAACAGCCCGTGGCGTGGAATACGGCGGCGTTCCCCATCAACGTGTCGGCTTCGAGCAGGAAGTCGCTGACCGCCGGGAAGAAGACGAACTCGGCGCCCTCGACATCGATCGGGAAGCGGATGCCGTCGAACTCGAACTGATCGCTCAGCTCCTCCTCGAGGAACTCACAGGTGTCGGTCATGGCCGCGACCGGAATCGCCGAGGTGTTGTGCGTCGGTCCTTCGAGCTGCTCGCGAACCGCCACCACCAGCGCCTTCGGCGCGAGCCCCATTTCGGACAGAATGTGGCGCATGAGGTGCGTCATCAGGCCGTGGTCGATCCCCAGCGGGCACTCGATCGTGCAGCGCCGGCACGCGGTGCAGCGGTAGATCGACTCCGCCATCTCGTCGATGTGCTCGTCGGTCAGCTCCCAGGCCCTGCCGAGCCGGGCGCGCATCATCCCGGCGAAGGTGAAGTAGCGCCGGTACACCTTGAGGATGAGCTCGGTCCTGTAGCAGGGGATGTCGCGTGGATCCCCGCTGACGTCGAAGACGGGGCAGACCTCGGCACAGCGGGAGCACTTGGTGGTCATTCGCGAGTACAGGTCGAGCCAGTAGCCGTAGGTGCCGTGGCGCAGCACCGCGGCCATGACGGCGAGAAAACGCTGGGGCCGGTCGGACTCGTCGTAGGGCTCGATGTAGTAGGAGTACCGGCGTCCACCGCGGGCCGCGGCGTGGTTCGTCTCCTCGTCGATTCGAGGAGCGTCGAGATCGCTGTCGCGAGCCGGTTCAGCCGTCATGCCTCGAGGCCTCCATTTCGAAACTGCTCGTGGGTCTCTCCTCGGAGAAGAGCAAGAACCGCGCCATCGACGTTCCCGCTCATGTCGCAGCCCCGCTGAAGCCGGCCGAACGGTCGAGCCCGGAGAGGATCGCGCTCAACCCGACCACTGCCTCGACCAGCTCGTCCACGGCGACCGACTCGTCCGGCGCGCCGACCTGGGCCTCGTCGCCCGGACCGAAGCAGATGGCCGGCAGTCCGAACTCGACGGACAGGACGCTGCCGGCCGTGCCTCGGCCGAGACGGTTGAGCGCTAGGTGACGCGGGTTCCAGGTCAGACCAGCGTCGAGCAGGGAGTCGCGCACACAGTCGAGGGCCGGGTCGATGAGCTTCGTTGACCACGGTGGCGTGACGATGGCGACAGAGGTCCGCCGGCCCGTGTACAGCTCCTGCTCCTCCTCGTGGACGTGCACGTCGATCGTCACCGGGTGAAGCCCATCGAGCTCGCTGACGACGTGCGCCGCGATCCACTGCACGATCTCGTCGACCGCCTCGCCGCGGAACAGTCGGCGAAGAACCTGCAAGCGGCACCGGGTGCCTTCAGGTGATGCCGACGTCATCGGTGGCCCCGCGGCCATCACCGTGTCGGCTCGGGACATTCCGTTGCTGTCACAGTGCCGGATCAGCTCCCGGTGGACGATCTCGGCGGCGCAGGTCGCCATCGCCGGCTGCCGCGCGACCACGTCGAGGTCGATGCAGGCCCAGCCGTCGTGACCGAAGCACACGTCGAGACCGGTCGGCTCCCCGAGTAGGCAGAGCTTCGGTTCGCAGCTGATGTGCGGCAAGGTCTGCGACAGCAGGTGTCGCGTGCCGACGGCGCAGCCGTTCTCCTCGGCGACGACAGCCGCGACGACGACGGTGATGCGAGGCTGCGTCAGGCGTCGGGCCATGAGGTGGCCGGCGAAAATCTGCGCCGCCAGGGACGCTTTGCACTCGGCAGTCCCGAGGCCGACGATCCTGTTACCGGTGATCTCCGCCGCCAACGGCGGGTGTGACCAGGACGACGGGCTGTCGAGCTCGGCGGTGTCCATGTGGGATTCGAGCAGCACGGTGCAGCGCGGGTCGCCCCCCGCCACGACGCCGACCACGTTGCCGGCCTCGTCGGTGAACACGAGATCGTACGCGAGGTCGCGCATCGTCCCTCGGACCACGGCCGCGACCTCACCCTCGTGGAGCGTCAGGCTCGGGGTCCGGACCAGCTCCCGGGTGAAGCTGACGACCTCGTCGGTGAGCCGTTCGGCGTCCTCACGCAGCGATCTGTACATCCAGGTGCCTCTCGGTCCGTGCTTCAGCAATCCCGATGCCATGGACCCGAGCACGCCGCGTTGACGTGGCTCGGTCGGATGCGAGGGGTGGACGGACGGCGAAAAACCTTCCATATTGAAAGCAGGTACTTTCAAAACGAAGGAGGCCACATGAGGGCCGATGACCTCAAGCTCGATGAGCTGGTGAGCGTCGAGAACGGTTTCCTCAGCTTCCGCGGCAAGCGTGTCGTGCTCCACGATCTGCGCGCCATGGGCCAGTTCCGCAATGACCTGGCAACCATGCTCGGCATGGATGGCATGCGGCGTGTGGTGACTCGATTCGGCTACTACTGGGGGCACACCGACGCCGCCGCCATGAAGCGCGTCTTCACCTGGGACACGACCGAGGAGCTGCTCCGTGCCGGGCCGCGACTGCACACGCTCCAAGGCATCGCCAAATCGGTCGTCACGTCGTTGCGGATCGACGACGACGCGCGACTGCGGATGGAGCTCCAGTGGTACCGCTCCGGTGAGGCCGAGGAGCACCTCGCGGAGATCGGTCCGGCCGACCAACCCGTGTGTTGGATGCTGTGCGGCTACGCCAGCGGCTACGCGTCGTTCTGCCTCGATCGGGAGGTCGTCTTCGTCGAACGGACCTGCGTCGCCAGGGGTGACGATCTGTGCCAGGCGGTGGGCAAGGACCGCGAATCATGGGGGCCGGAGATCGACGCCGACCTGCCGTTCTTCGAGATCGCGGACATCCCGCCGAAGATCGTCGAGCTCACCGAGGCGCTGAAGGAAAAGAGCCGTCAGCTCGAGCACCACAAACGGCGGCTGCGGGAGCTCGGCGCACCGGTCGCCAGCGGCATCGCCGAGTGCCGCAGCAAGTCGTACCAGCAGGTCCTCGATCTCGCCGAGCGGGTGGCGCACTTCGACTCCTCCGTGCTGATCACCGGTGAGAGCGGCGTCGGCAAGGAGGTCGTGGCGCGGTACATTCATCAGCACTCGGAGCGCGCCGACAAGGACTTCGTGGCGATCAACTGCGGCGCACTGCCGGAGACGCTCCTCGAGAGCGAGCTCTTCGGCCACAAGGCGGGGTCCTTCACCGGGGCGGTTCGCGACCGAAAGGGACTGTTCGAGCAGGCGAGCACGGGCACCCTGTTTCTCGACGAGGTCGATGAGGTCTCGACCGTTCTCCAGGTGAAGCTGCTCCGCGTGCTGCAGGAGCGGGAGGTCCGCCGGGTCGGCGAGAACATGCCCCGACCGATCGATGTTCGGATCATGGCGGCGTCGAAGGAAGACCTCGAGAAGGCGGTCGCGGAAGGACGGTTCCGCGACGATCTCTACTACCGGCTGCGGGTCGTCGAGATCAGCATTCCGCCGTTGCGCGAGCGTCCGGAGGACATCCTGCCACTCGCTCGGTTCGTGGTGCACCGTCTGTCGCGACGGCTCAAGATCCCCGACCTCACGCTCGACGCGAGCTGCCTCGACCACCTCCAACGCTGCTCGTGGCCCGGAAACGTGCGCGAGCTCGAGAATGCGCTGGAGCGGGCGGCGGTGCTGTCCGAGGATTGCCGGATCCGACCCGCCGACCTGCCCCCGGACATCACGAGGCTCGGCTCCGACGCCGCGACCATCGCCGACGTGCCGACGCGGTCGCTCAAGGAGGTCGAGGAGCGGCACATCCGGGCGGTGCTGGAGTACACGGGCGACAACCGCACCAAGGCCGCCAGGATCCTCGGCATCGGCGACACCACGCTGTGGCGCAAGCTCAAGGCGATGGCGAGCAACGGTGCGTGACCGCGTGCGGGCCGGGTCGATCAGGTCCGCGTCGCCCACGGCCGGGGCGACCCGGCCGACACGCCGATCGACACCCACCCCGGAAACCGCGGGCGCCGGCCGGGTCGGAACGGAGCAGCTGCCGCGCCGAGGGCCGTTCTTACCGGGCGGGCTCGTGGCGCAGGAACGTTCCGTCCTGAAGCTCCTCGTAGGCCCGCCGGAGCTCACCTTGGGTGTTCATGACGATCGGGCCGTGCCAGGCGACGGGCTCCCGAAACGGCCGGCCGGAGACGAGCAGGAAACGGACGCCGTGCTCGCCCGCGCGGACGACCACCTCATCTCCGGAGTCGAACAGGACCAGCGAGCGGTTGGCCACGGCTGACGCGGGCGCCGGCGCCGCCCCGTCCACCGTCTCGGTGGGCGCCGCCATCGGGTCCGAGGCGTCGGCGAACGCGCCGTCACCCTCGAAGACGTAGGCGAAGGCGCTCCTTCCGTGCGCGACCGGGATCCGGCGGGTCACGCCGGGTGGGACGGCGACGTCGACGTAGGTCGGCTGGCCGGCGATGCCGTCGACCGGTCCGGTGGCGCCCCACAGGCTGCCGCAGATGACTCTGGCGACCGTGCCGTCGTCCTCGCCGGCCTCGGGAACGTCTGCTCCGTGGATGTCCTGGTAGCGCGGTGGGGTCATCTTGTGCTCGCGGGGCAGGTTGAGCCAGAGCTGGAAGCCGTGCATCCGACCCGCCTCGTCGCCGTCGGGCATCTCCTGGTGGATGATGCCCGACCCGGCGGTCATCCACTGGACGCCGCCGGCGCCGATCGAGCCGCGGTTGCCCAGGCTGTCGCCGTGGCTGACGGTGCCCGCCAGGACGTAGGTCACCGTTTCGATGCCCCTGTGGGGGTGCCACGGGAAGCCGGCGAGGTACTGCTCGGGTACGTCGTTGCGGAAGTCGTCGAGCAGCAGGAACGGGTCGAACTCGTCGGTCGCACCGAAGCCGAAGGCGCGATGCAGGTGAACGCCCGCACCCTCGAGGGCGGGTCGGGCGGTCGAGCTCCTCCGTACGGGCCGCATGGTCATGGCGTCGCTCCTCTCGAACCGGGAAACGAGAACTCCGGCGTGCGCCTTCCCGTCCGGTCCGCCGACGTCGCGACGATCTTGGTGTGAGACCCGGGCAATAACAAGATTGAGACGCTTGTTCAAGCAAGCGAAATGATCTCGACCGTACGGAAGAAGCTGCCGACAACGACCCGGATGCCACCCGCAGCGGTGGGCCATCCGAGGGACGCCTCCGACCACGACGAGCGGGGTCTGCACCCGGTCCGGACCCGCGTCGGTCGACGATGAGCGATCCGAGATTGGTCCCCGTGTACGCCCCGTTGCCGTCGGGCCACGGTGCCCTGAGGCGTTTGGTCGAGGTCGGCGGCACGGGCGCGAGCTATGAGTTCAGCGACCGCATCGAGATCGGCCGGTACCGGCACGGTGAGACCCGGCCCGGCCGCCTGCTCGTCAACGACCCGACGGTGTCGTCCCGGCACTGCGTGGTGGTCCAGGAGCCGGACGGGCGCTGCTTTGTCCGGGACACCAGCCGCAACGGAACGCGGCTCGACGGCCGCCGGCTGTCGCCCAACTCGAGGACCGTGTTCGGGGTCGGCCAGGTGCTCTCGGTGGGTCGCCACCTCAGGCTCCGACTCGAGGCCGCTGCGACCGAGCCCACCGGTCGGGATCAGCCGGTCCCGTCGGACACGCTCGGGGTGTCCGACGCCACGACGGTGACGAACCTGGTCGGCGACATCCGCAACTTCACGACCCTCGTCCAGCAGGCTCCGCCCGCGGTCCTCCAGGCGTCCGTGTCGCGCGTCTTCAGCCGTTTGGAGCAGGAGGTCATCGAGCTCGGAGGGACGCTCAAGGAGTTCCAGGGAGATGCGTTGTTCGCCTTCTGGGAGCGGCGCTCGACGCAGAATCACGCCGTCGATGCGTGCCGGGCGGTGCTGCGCCTCCGTCGCCTGACCGAGCAGCTCGCCGGTGATCCCGAGGTGTGGTCGGTGGATGGCTTCCCGCTCGAGATGGACTTCGCGCTGACCACCGGTCTGGTCTCGATCTCGGGGTATGGAGGGCAGAACATTCTGGGGTTGTCCGTGGTCGGTGAGTCGGTCGTCCTGGCCTTCCGCATCGAGAAGCTGGCCGGCGACGACACCGCACCCATTGTCGTGTGCCCGGACACCCAGATGATGGCCGACCAGCACTTCGTCTTCCGGGACCTCGGGCTGCAGGCCGCCAAGGGCTTCGACGAGCCGCAGCGGGTCTTCGCACTGATCGGCGAAAGGCCGGCCTGACATCGGACGACGTTCGGCCCCTGCCGATCGTGTCAGTGGCGACCGCGTCCGGGCTCGAGCATCTCCCGCAGCGGCTCGATCGGGATCGCCTCGGCCGTTTCGCCCCGATAACCGGTGACGGTGGTCGCCCGGAGAAGTGAGTTGAGCACCGCCTCCTCGACGGCCTCGACGGTCGCCAGGAAAAGCGGGCTCATGGCGTCGTCG
>JASFPU010000020.1:0-12850 GCA_050115855.1 Holophagae bacterium | reverse complement strand
CACGAGCCCGTCCATCGGTCGACCGAGTACGAAGTCCGTGCTCTCGAGCCCGCCTCCGGGAGCCGGCGTGATCTGCGGCCGACTGTCTCCGCCGTCGACAACGAGCACCGTCGCTCCCTGATCCATCGCCGGTGGTGGCAGCATGGCGTGTCCCGCCGCGGTGCCGTCGAGCCAGAGATCGTCGTCCGGCAGGTAGGCGATCGCATGGTTGAAGCCCTCGAGCTGGGCGATGTCGCCGGCGATCGGGCCGAGGTCAGCGGTGCGCACCATCACCATCCGGGCGGGGATGCCCGCCGCTCCGAACAGGGCAACCAGCAGCGCCGCCTTGTCCTTGCAGTCGCCGATCTCGTGGTTGAGCACCCAGTCCGCGGAGAACGGACGGAATCGGTGCTCGCCGAACTCCAGCCCGACGTAGCGGATCTCGTTGGTAACGAAGGTGTAGATCCGGTCGATCCTCTCGAGCCGGCCGTCGACGCCGTCGGTCAGGCGGCCGGCGAGCTCCTCGATCTGCCGCGACGCCCGAATCCGCGGCTCCACGTGCCGGGCGTACCAGGCGGCGAGATCGCCCCACTCCGGGTGGTTCGAGTAGCTGACGAAGCGCCCGACCACCGCCGGCGGCGCCGGCGGGACATCCCGGGGCACCGGTTCGAGATCGCGCCACGACCACTCCAGCCGCACGGTTCCGTCATCGTCGGCGCGCCGCCGCGGCTCGCCGTCCAGGTTGATCAGCTCCCAGGCGGGCAACGAACCCTCGGAGCCGACCAACGCGACCTCGGCCAGCACCGTCGGGACGTCGTGCGTCAGGCTGATCAGACCGCCGTTGTACGGACCGGTCTCGTTGGACTCGATGGTCTCGGTCCGGACGTAGGCGACCTCGACCAGGTCGCCGTCCTCGAGGTCGGAGAAATCGAGTACCCGGAGACGGGTGTCGTAGTAGAGGTTGAACTCCGGCTCGGCGAGCCGGGGCGTGTCGGCCTGGATGGCGCTCCGCTCGCTGCCGTCGCGTCGCAGCACCCGGGCGCGCAACACCCGCAGTCGTTCGCTCTCGGGCACGTAGGGCAGGGTGTGGCGTCGGTAGGCATCGGCCCGCTCGGCCGCAGTGATGAAGAACACCCGCTGGACCCGCTCTTCGATGAGCTCGCCGGGAAGAAAATGCAGCGATGTCCGGTCGAGAACCACCACCGCAGGATCTCCGTCCGGAGCGCCGTCGACCATCCGCCACAGCTCGCTCGGCATCCGCAGCCAGCCGAGATCCTCGATCTCTCCGGCGAGCAGCTGGACCAGCCGCTGGGCACGCCGGTCCTGCGGCCGCACCGCGAGCACCTGTCGGCTGAGCTCGAGGGCCCGACCGTCGGCGCCCGCGGCGTGCTCGACGCGGGCGAGCTCCATCAGCAGCTCGACATCCGACGGCGACCGGTCGAGGCCCTCTTCGAGCAGCTGGCGGCTGCGGTCGACGTCACCGACTCCGCCGAGCAGACGAACCAGGCGGAGGCGCAGCGACGTGTCGTTCGGGTCGACCGCCAGGCCCGCGTCGAACAGCTCGACGAGTGCGGCGCCGTCGCCGCAGGTCTCGGCGAGCCGCTTCCGGAGCTCGACCACCGAGCTCGCCGCCGGGATGACCGAGGCCAGCCCGTCGATGATCTCCGTTGCGAGCCCCGATCGGCGGGCGTCGAGGGCACGGTGCGCCGCCGCCACCGCCACCGCCTCGCAGGTCGGGTATCGCCGCGCCAGCTCGACGAGCTCGGGTAGCAGCACGACGCCCCACAGCTCCGAGTCGACGTCGAGCGCCATCGCGCGTGCCGCGGGTTCGTCGAGCACCGGCTCGAGCACAGTCGCCGCCTCGTCGTACAGCCCACGATCGCCGTACCACGACGCGAGCTCGAGCCGCGCCCAGGTCAGATCGGGGTCGGCGGCCAGCGCATCGCGCAGCAGGCGGTAGGCGGCTGTCGGTTCGGAGGTCAACAGCCACTCGAGCATCCGGGCCTCGCCCGGCGCCACGCCCCGCGCGGCGCGGCACGCGGTCCGCGCCTCGCCGGCGCCGATCGCCTCGGGCCGTCGAAGCACGAGGTAGGCGGCAAGGGCGACCCGCGCCGCGTCGCTCCCGGCGCGCTCGGCGCGGCGGATCTCGCTCTCGAGAGCACGGATCTCGGGCGGCCGGTGTCGCTCGTCGAGCACCCCGTGCGGACGCTCCGCGCTCTCGCGCACGCCGTCGAGAGCCGACCCGTCCGGGGCCGTCAGCCGCAGCCGGAGCCACCAGTCGTCGTCCTCGCTCGCCACCGCGACGACCACGGCATTGCGGCCCTCGCGGAGCCAGCCACCGGCCGATACCTGGTCTTCGGCGCGCTCCAGCGGCCGCGGGCTGGTCACCACCTCGCGCCCGTTGAGCCAGACCCGGGCGGCCTCCGCAGCACCGAGCCGGACCGCCACCGGCTGAGCTCGATCCGAGACGACCGTGGTCGCGAGCCAGACCATCTGGCGCTGGGCCGGCCAGGCGAGGCCTGCGATCCGGACCCAACCGAGGGGGTCGGTCCCGGGGACCGAACGCCAGTCGTCCACCGTCGGCAGTTGAGCGAGCCGATCGAAGTCGGCCAGCTCCTCGATGCCAACCGGGCCCTGGGCCCACCACCGGGACAGCCCACCCATCGAACGGAACAGCTCCCGCGCCGCCGCCGGCCGACCGGCCTCGACCGCCATGCGGGCGCGCATCGTCCGGAGCTCGTCGGCCATCAGGGGATCGACCCTGGGCAGTGCGGCGAGCCGGTCCAGACCGTCCGCCACCAGATCGAAATCAGCCACGGTGTCGCGCCAGAAAAACGACACCACCAGGTGG
The DNA here is from genome assembly GCA_050115855.1 of Holophagae bacterium. Taxonomy (GTDB): domain Bacteria; phylum Acidobacteriota; class Thermoanaerobaculia; order Thermoanaerobaculales; family Sulfomarinibacteraceae; genus JAHECW01. The sequence goes on along the minus strand of JASFPU010000020.1, from coordinate 10,020 downwards.
TGAAAGTCGGCCGGTTCCAGACCACCGACTGCGGCCTGTTCGAGATGGTCGCGCACTCGTTGTTCGATCTCGCCGGCCGACAGCGGTGCGACGGCGGCGCACATCGCGAGCACGGCGGCTGCCCATCCCGCGGTGCGGGTCACACCGGTGCGGGCATCGGAAGATCGGAACATCACGCGCACCGGCACAGTATCGCAGAGCCGGCGCCACTGTGCGGCATCGGCTGCGTTACCATTCCCGGCCATGACCACGATCGCCGCCGTCACCTTCGACGCGGGCAACACGCTGTTGTACTGCGACCCGACCCCGGCCGAGATCTACGCCGCAGCGCTCGCACGCCACGGTCGTCCGGTGGCGCCTGAGGAGGTGGCACCGGTCTTCGCGTCGGCCTGGGCCGAGCTCCAACGCCGGACCGCACCCGGCATCGATCGCTACACCTCCCGTCCGGGCGGCGAGCGTGAGTGGTGGGGCGCCTTCCTGCGTGAGGTCCTGGTGCGTCTCGGCCACGACGCCGACTGGCGGACGCTGCTCGACGACCTGTACGACGCGTTCTCCCGGCCCGACGTCTGGCACGCTTACCCCGAGACCCGGCGGACCCTCGACGCACTCCGGACACGCCGCATCGGGACCGCCGTGATCTCCAACTGGGACCGGCGCCTGCCCCAGATCCTCGACACCCTCGGTCTGACGTCGTTCTTCGACCAGGTGACGGTGTCGGCGATCGAGGGGGTGGAGAAACCGGCCCCGGCGATCTTCGAGCGCACTCTCGAACGGCTCGGCGCCGATGCGAACGCGGCCATCCACGTTGGCGACTCGCCGCTCGAGGACTACCAGGGTGCGCGATCGGTCGGCATGACCGCCGTGCTCGTCGACCGCGGCGGCGGCTTCTCGGACGACGGCTACCGCCGGATCGGCCGCCTCGACGAGGTGCTCGACCTGCTCGGCTGATCGACCCGAGCCCGAGCACCGGCTCCGGACGGCGCTCGAGCGTCGAGCACGAGCCGCGCCATCCGACCGTGAACCAGCTACACTGTCGCCCATGCTGCACGCCGTGATTATGGCCGGCGGGTCGGGCACCCGATTCTGGCCCGCGTCGCGAACAACCCGGCCGAAACAGCTGCTCGCGTTGGCGTCGGACGACCCGCTGCTCCGGGTCACCTTCGATCGAATCGTACCTCTGGTGCCGGCCGAGCGCGTGTGGGTGGTGACCACGGCCGACACCGCCGACGCGACCCGGTCGCTGCTCGACGAGCTCGATCCCGGGCACGTCCTGGCAGAGCCGGCCGGCCGCGACACCGCCGCCTGCGTCGCCTACGCCGCGCGGGTTCTGATGCATCACGACCCCGACGCCCACTGCCTGATCTTCCCCGCCGATCACGTCATCCCGGACGGCGCGCGGTTCCGATCGGCCATGGCGGCCGGCGCCACCTTCGTCGAACACCACGGGGGTCTGCTGACCTTCGGCATCGAGCCGACCCGACCCGAGACCGGGTTCGGCTACCTCGAGGTCGGCGCCCGAGTCGACCGCGTCGACGAGTGGGCGGTGCACCGATTGGATCGTTTTGTCGAGAAGCCCGATCGCGTCACCGCCGAGGACTCTCTCGCCCGCGGCGGGTTTCTCTGGAACTCCGGGATGTTCGCCTGGCGCGCCACCGACCTGTTGGCCGAGGTGCGCCGCCAGCTCCCGGTGCTGTTCGACGGCATCGCCGAGATCGGCGCCCGCCTCGGTACGGCCGAGCACGCGGAGGCGCTCGACGCGGTCTACCCGCGTCTACCGCGCACGTCGGTCGACTTCGGGATCATGGAGTCCGCCCGCGACCGTTTCACGATTCCGGTCGACTTCGAGTGGTCGGACGTGGGCTCGTGGCCGGCGCTCGCCGAGGTACTCACCACCGATGACCGCCGTAACGTCGCCCGCGGGCGCACGATCCGCATCGACACCGACGACAGCGTTCTGATCGGTGACGGCGTCGTCGTGGCCGCCGTAGGAGTGCACGACCTCGTCGTCGTCGCCACACCCGACGCGGTGTTGGTGGTGCCCCGGACCGAGGCGCAACGGGTCAAGGAGGTAGTCGACAGTGTCCGCAGCCGCGGCTGGGACGACGTGCTCTAGGAGCTGTCTCCCGCAGCGGACGGCGGGTCAGTCGCCCTTCTTGTCGCGCAGACCGTACTGCTCGAGCTTGCGGTACAGCGTCGAGCGGCCGATGCCGAGCTGGCGCGCGACGTCGGACAGGTTGCCGTCGTGCGTCTCGAGGGCGCGCTCAATGGCGACCCGCTCGAGCTCCTCGAGGCTCAGGCCCGGGTCGACCGAGGACCCCGGAGCGGCGCCGGCCCGCCGGTCCGCTGCCGTCAGGCCGGCGGGCAGGTCGTCGAGAGTCAGATCGGGGCCCTCGGCGATGACCAGCGACCGGTGGACGACGTTCTCGAGCTCGCGCACGTTGCCCGGCCACTCATGCGCCATCAGCGCCTCGATGACGGCCGGATCGATCTGTCGAATGCGGGTGCCGGCGTCGCGCGCGTGCTTGTCGACGAAGTGGTCGACGAGCAGCGGAATGTCCTCTCGACGGTCGCGCAGCGGTGGCAGCTCGATGGGAAAGACGACCAGGCGGTAAAAGAGATCCTGACGAAAGCTGCCCTCGGTGACCATCGCCTCCAAGTCGCGGTTGGAGGCCGACACCACCCGAACGTCGAGATCGATGGTCTCGGTGCCGCCGACCCGTTGCAGGCAGCGCTCCTGGAGGACCCGCAGCAGCCGCGCCTGGGCCGAGGCCGACATCTCACCGACCTCGTCGAGGAAGATCGTGCCGCCGGCGGCCTGCTCGAACTTGCCGGGGTGAGTCGACACCGCGCCGGTGAACGCGCCCTTCTCGTGGCCGAACAGCTCGGACTCCTGCAGTCCCTCGGGGATGGCCGCGCAGTTGACGTCGACGAATGGGGCGTCGGACCGCAGCGAGCCGTAGTGAATCGCGCGCGCGACGAGCTCCTTGCCGGTACCGCTCTCGCCCGAGATGAAGACCGTGATGTCCGAGCTCTGGACCTTGCGCACCTGGTCGTAGACCCGGCGCATCGCGGCCGACGAGCCGACGATGCTCCTGAGGGCGTAGCGGTCGCCGAGCTCGGACTTGAGCCGCACGACCTCATCGGTCAGGCTGCCGTGCGACAGGGCGCGGTCGAGGGTCGTCCGCAGCCGTTCCTGGTCGATCGGCTTGACCAGGTAGTCGTAGGCGCCGAGCTTGGTCAGCTCGACCGCCCGACTGACGTCGTTGACCGCGGTCAGGATGATCACCGGCAGGGTCGGGTGGCGCCGCTTGAGCTCCTTGATCACCGCGACGCCGTCGACGTCGGGCATCATGAGGTCGAGCAGCACGGCACTCGGCGGCGGATCGGCGCAGGTCAGCACCTCGGCGCCACCGGCGAAGCTCTCGACCTCGCAGCCGGCGGACTCGACAAGCACCGTGAGCAGCTCCCGGATCGCCGGTTCGTCGTCGACCACCCAGACCCGGTTCGGCGTCGTCATGATGCCCAAGTGTACCGCGATCGATGCCGTGCCGGCCTCAGCCAGTTGCGACGAACCCGGCGAGCCAAGCGGTGAGGGCATCCAGCGCGTGGGGCCGCTGGCGGATCTGGACCTCGGCCGCCGACGCGTCGACGATGGACGCGGTCAGCTCGTCGTCCGAGTACCGGCCGGCGCCGGCGAACAGCGCACCGAGCACGAACGCGGTCGGCGCCCGACCGCCAGGCGGTCGCAACGGCGACGGTGCGTCATTCTTCACCGCCTCGAGCAGATCCGGCGCGATGTCGGACTTGAACCGCTTCGGGTACCACTGCCGCTGCGACGTCGCCTCGGGCGCCATCTCCGCGTCGACACCGAGACCGGCCGCCAGACGCCGCAGGTACAGCATCTGGAGCGCGAGCCGGCTGACCTGGGCGTGGACGATCACGGCCACCGCGTCGCCGTCGACGCGCCGACCCTGCCAGTCGTTGATCGGAGCACCGACACCGGCGGCGGCCACCAGGTCGAAGAGCGGACCGGGTGCGCGCGCCAGCACGGCGTCGCGCACCACCTCGAGCGAGCGCTCGCGGGGGAACGTGAGGCGCCGGACAAGCGCCTCGTCGACCGCGCCGGCGGCGGCGGCGGTCAGCTTGCGAACCTCCTGAACGAGCAGCCGAGGCGCGAAGCCGAGTCGCTCGAGCAGCAGCTGCCGGGCGGCCGGCTCGAAGCTGACGCCGTCCGCGGTCCGCTCGAGCAGGGCGGTCAGCACCCGCTCCTGCTCGCCGGACAGCAGGGTGTCCTCCCACGGTTTCGGCGGCGCCGGCAGCGGCACCCAGTCGACCGAGCCCGACGCCTCGATCGCATCGACCAGGGGTCCGCTCGGCCGGCGTCCGCACCACGCCCCGAGGACCAGTGCGACACCATCGGGAACACCCGCATTCAGCACCTCGATCAACGGGCCGTTGTCGGGTGTCTCGGCCTTCGGCACCGCGACGCCCGCCGGTGGTCGAGCCCCGAGCCAGACGCCAGCCTCGGGGACGACCAGCACCCGGTTGTCGGCGAACAGCGATGGCGAGACCAGCTCGGTGGCAGCCGCGTCGGGTGTGGCCTCCTCGGGCAGGATCTCGGGCTCGACCCCACCGAGCTGGCGGCACAGCCCATCGACCGCGTCCGCCAGCCTCTGCTCGAGAAGGTAGTCATCGCTCGAGGCGATCAGCCGAATCCGCGACATGGTCACGGCCGAGGGTCAGATTTCACCGAGATCCTGCAGCTCCTGACAGTCGATGCAGTGACGCGCCCACGGCACGGCGGTCAGCCGCGCCTGCTGGACGTTCTTGCCACAGTTCAGGCAGGCTCCGTAGCTACCGCTCTCGACCCGTTCGAGCGCCTCGTCGATCCGTCGGAGCAGCTCGCGCTCTCCGGTGGTCAGGCGATAGCTCAGATCACGGGACATCGTCGACAGCGCGCGGTCGCCGAGATCGGGAGCATCTTCGGTGCCGCCCTCCTGTTCGCTGGCGCGCGCCTCGAGAACCCGGGCGAGCAGCCGGGCTCGCTTCTCCTCCAGCAGCTTGCGGTACTTGTCCAGCTGTTTGCGGTTCATTCCGGTTGCCTCCAACGACACTGTACGGCTGCGAACGACGACCTATTGTACTTTGGGCCGGTGGTATGCACCACCACCGATGATGTGGGTGGCGCGGAAGAGCTGCTCCCACAGCACGATCCGTGCGAGCGTGTGGGCCAGGGTCATGGCGCTCAGCGACAGTACCAGATCGGCGCGGTCGATCAGTCCGGCGTCGAGGCCGAGGTCACTGCCGATGACGAAGTCGAGCCCCGCCACCGCGCCATCCTCCCGGTCGGCCAGCCAGCGGGCGAGCTCCGTGCTGGACAGCTGACGGCCGGCCTCGTCGAGCGTGACCACACGGTGTCCGGGCTGGAGCGACCGGTCGACCAACCTCGCCTCCTCGCGCAGCACCCGCCGCGGATCGTTACCCCGACCGCCGGCGACCGGTCGGAGTGGGCGATCCAGCGCCGGCCACCGTCGGTCGACGCGTTGCCGGTACGTCTCGACCATCCGATCGGCCTCCCGGTCGGCACCGGGTCGGCCGAACCACAGCACGCGGAGCTTCACGACGGCGTGGAGGGGGCGGGATCGTCCAGGCCGAGCGCCGCCTCGTCGAGCCGCGGTGCGTCGCGCCAGAGGTTGTCGAGCGCGTAAAACGCACGGCGCTCCTCGGTGAACACGTGCACGACCAGGTCACCGAAGTCGAGCAGCACCCAGTCGCTCCGGGTCGCACCTTCGCTGTGCAGGATGTGTGCCCCGGCATGCTTGAGTCGACGGCCGATCTCCTCGACGACGGCGCCGACCTGACGGTCGCTCGCCGCCGAGCAGAGCAGAAAGCCGTCGGTGTACGAGGTGAGCTCGCCGACGTCGAGGCCGACCACGTCGAAGGCCTTCTTGTCGGCCGCTGCGCGGGCCGCGATGGCGATCTTGTTCAACGTATCTGCGTCCAACTACTCCTCCTCGGCCGACGACGGCCGCAGCTCGGCATCGGTGCGGTACAGACGGTATTTTTCGATGTACGAGTTGACCTCGTGGGGCACCAGCTCCCGGATCGGCAGCCCGTGGCGGAGCCGTTGCCGGACGACGGTGGCCGAGATCGGAAACGGGTCGTGATTGAGCAGGTAGACGGTGCGCCGCTCGGGATCGGGTACGCGGGCGAAGGGCTCGACCTCGACCAGTCGGTCCTGGAGCTCCTCGGGGACTCGTTGGCGCAGCTCCGGGCCCCAGATGTGGGCCCGGTGCAGCACCACGAGATTGGTCAGCTCGACGAGCTCGCGCCATCGCTCCCAGCTCGCGATCTGGGAGAACGAGTCCGAGCCGAGCAGGAAGTACAGCACGGCGTCCGGATAGCGGCTGCGGTATCGGGCGACCGTGTCCACGGTGTAGGACGGCCCGGACGAGAAGACCTCGTCGTCCGACGCGAAGAAGCGGTCGAACGGCAGCGTCGCCAAGGCCACCATCGCCAGCCGGTGGGTGATCGGGGTCAGCGGCTCGTGCTGCTTGTGCGGTGGGCTGCCGGACGGCACGAAGTGAACGGCGTCGAAGTGGAACGTCTCCTGGGCCCGGACCGTCGGCACCAGGTGCCCGGTGTGGAAGGGGTCGAAGCTGCCGCCGTAGACCGCGATCCGTTGCGTCATGGTGCCTCCCGTTCTTCGGCCACCATCTCGAACAACCGCCCGAGGAGCCGGCGCACTCCGTCGCCGGTCGCCGCCGACACCGCACACCGGTCGACCCGGTACTCGTCCGCAACGCGATCGAGCTCGGCGAGCGCCGCAGGGCGGTCGGCGACCGCGTCGATCTTGGTGCCGACCAACAGCCAGGCGCGATCGTCGAGCGGCGTGGTGTTGGCGGCGAGCTCGTCGCGGATGACCGCCACCCGGTCGCCGACATCGTCGTCCGACGACAGATCGACCAGGTGGGCCAGGACTCGACAGCGCTCGACGTGGCGCAGGAACTGGTGCCCGAGCCCCGCACCCTGGTGGGCACCCTCGATGAGGCCGGGGATGTCCGCCATCACCAGCGTGGTCAGATCGTCGCCGGGTGCCTCGACGACCCCGAGGTACGGTTCAACGGTGGTGAACGGATAGTCGGCGATCTTGGGCCGCGCCGCCGACAGCCGGGCGAGCAGCGTCGACTTGCCGGCGTTGGGCAGACCCACCAGTCCGACGTCCGCGAGCAGCTTGAGCTCGAGCTCGAGCTCGAGGCTCTCACCGACGCCGCCGTCCTCGGCGTGGCGGGGCGCGCGGTTGGTGGCGGTCGCGAAACGGGCGTTGCCCCGGCCACCGCGGCCGCCGCGGGCGATCACCAGGCGGTCGCCGTCGTCGATCAGATCACCCAGCACCTCGCCGGTCGCGATGTCGCGGACCACGGTGCCCGGTGGCACCGCGATGACCGCATCCTGGCCGCTGGCGCCGGTCTTGTTCGACCCCATGCCGTGCTGGCCCCGCTCGGCGCGGATCGCCTTGCGGTGATGGATGTGGAGCAGCGTGTTGAGGTTGCGCTGGACGGACAGAACCACGTCGCCACCCCGGCCACCGTCGCCGCCGTTGGGACCGCCCTTGGGAACGAACTTCTCGCGGCGGAACGACACGCACCCGTTGCCGCCGTCGCCGGCGCGGACGGAGATCCGGACCTGATCGATCAGCATGTCGAACCGGGCGACCGCCCGGTCGCCCAACGAGCAGGAGCGCGGCGCCCGAGTCGAGCTGCCGCGCTCCGTGTTGTCCGCTCCGGGGTCATCAAGACGTGACTCAGTTGGTCACCACGTTGATGAAGCGGCCGCGCCGGCCGCGATCCCGGAACTGGACCCTGCCGTCGGCGGTGGCGAACAGCGTGTCGTCGCCGCCCCGCTTGACGTTGTCACCGGCCTTGAACCGGGTGCCACGCTGGCGCACCAGAATCGAACCTGCCGTCACCGTCTGGCCGTCACCGACCTTGGTGCCGAGGCGTTTGGCCTGCGAGTCGCGGCCGTTCCGGCTCGACCCCTGTCCTTTTTTGTGTGCCATCTGTCGACTCCCTCACTTCGCCTCGATGGCCTCGACCCGGACCCGGTAGTAGTCCTGCCGATGACCCTGTGTCCGCTTGTACCCCTTGCGGCGCTTCTTCTTGAACACAATGACCTTTTTGCCGCGCTCCGGCGCCACCACCTGGCCGCGTACCGTGGCGCCCTCGACAACCGGCTTGCCGACGGTCACCGAGTCGCCCCGACTGAGCATCATCACGCGGTCGAAACGCAGCTCGTCACCGGCCGCCAGATCGGGCACCGTGCGCTCGACCAGCAGCACGTCACCGGGGCTGACCCGGTACTGTTTTCCACCATGTTCGACAACCGCATAGTCCGTCATAGCGCACCTCTCCCACGCAAGGGGGGCGATTTATAACCCAATTCCGCCTTTGTGTCAATGTTAGCCGGGCACGTGCAGCTGCACGTGCCCGATGGCGCGACAACCTACCGATACCCGCCGTCCCCCGGCCGGTCACCTCGCGGTGGACCCGGTCGGACGGGCCGGTCGCCGGGTCGCCGCCCGTCGCGCATCTGCTCGACGAACCGGCGAATCTCGAGCAGCCGGTCCCACTGCTGTGAGGTCAGGGTCTGGCGGACTGCGAGCAGCATCTCGAAGCGCTCGCTCTCGAGGCGTTGGCGGGCCTTTTGGAACGCCGCGAAGGCCTGGCGGACGGCAGCCGGGTCGAAGTCGTCGCGATCCACCGAGTCGGCGAGCTCGAGCTCGGCCTTCTTGAGCTCGGCGTTGAGGTCGATCATCCGGTGGGCGTGCTGGTAGACCAGGTCGCCGATGGCACGCTGCTGATCCAGGCTGAGACCGACCCGAGCGACCACCCTGTCGTTCTCCCACCACTTGCCCGGCGGCAGGTTGAGGTCTGCGGCCCGGACGACCGTCGCGACCGTCACGAGCGCGATCACTGTGCAGATCTTCGTCTTCATGATTGCCTCCTGTCGTCCCCGCTCAGGATGCTCCGTTGTCGATGTCGGCGGTCAGCTCGTCGATCCCGGGGTCGATGACCTCGAAGCCCGGGATTCGATCGTCGGACAGCAGCTCGTTCATCTCGGCGAGGACCTCCTCGACCGACGGCTGCGCGGCGGGTGTCGCCGGTCGACGGTCGGTCCGCAGAAGGCCGACCGCGACGGCGAGCACGACCGCCGCGGCGAGCGCCAGCACCGGCCGCAGCCAGCCCGGACGGTGTCGACCGGATCCCTGTCCGGCCGCGGGAATCCGCGCCATGACCGCCGCCGCCTGCCGCTCCCAGTCGGGCTGCTCAGCGGCGAAGCGGCCGCGGCGATCGGCGATCAGCCGCTCGAACGCCGCGATCTCCGTGCGGCAGGTGACACAGCCTTCCAGGTGATCGGCCGCCGGTCCTTCGAGATCGAGCCCGGCCGCCGCCGCCGCGATCTGGTCGTCGCTCAGGTGTGTCATCGGACGTCTCCCAACTCCCGCCGCAGCCGGTGCACCGCCCGGTGCAGCTGCGTTTTCACCGTGCCGACGTGGACCGACAGAGCGTCGGCGATGGCGTCGAGCTCCATCTCTGCGTAGAAGCGCAGACGGAAGATCTCACGCTGCCGGTCGGGCAGCGCGCGCTCGAGCTGCTCGAGCCGGGCCACCGCCTGCCGTTGCATCGACCGCCCCTCGGGGTCGACGGCCGCATCGGGTACGTCGGTCGCGGCATCGCCCGCTCCGTCATCATCCGGCGCCATGACCTTGAGACCCTCGCGCGTGCGGCGCCGCAGCATGTCGAGACAGGTGTTGATGGCGATCCGGGTCAGCCAGGTCGTGAACGCTGCACGACCGTCGAAGCTCGACAGACCCTCGTACGCCTTGACCAGGCTGTCCTGCGTCGCCGCGTCGGCCTCGTCGACGCCGACGTACTGACGACAGACCAGCCAGATTCTCCGCTGATGTCGGGTCACCAGGTCACCGAAGGCGTCACGGTCGCCGTTGCGCGCCCGCAGCAC
>JASFPU010000019.1:0-12871 GCA_050115855.1 Holophagae bacterium | reverse complement strand
GCTGCCGCTGCCGCTGCCGCTGCCGCCGCCGCTGTTGGCCGGTCGTCCGCGGTTGGTGTCGTGGGGCTTTCTGGCCGCGAAGAGCAGACCGACGCCCCAGGGCGCCCCGTCGAAGAGGCGGTCGATGGTAAAGGCTCCGCGAACCAGGTTGACCAGCCACCGCTTCGTGCCGAGGCCGGAGACGCGGGCCAGCGTCGGGTCGTCGTCGATAGCGCCGTCGTGGTGCAGCCGTCGCCGATTGACCCGACGCATGAAGACGTCGTCGTAGATTCGGAGCACCGGCCAGCCCCAGACCGTGACCTCGGGCTCGAGCCCGGCGTCGGTCAGCAGCTCGACCATGTCGGATCGGCGGTAGCGACGCAGGTGACCGCCCCAGTCGTCCCAGGCCGACCACTGACGAGGGTCGGCGGGTACCGTGCCGAGCAGCCAGCCGCCAGGTGCGAGCACCCGTCCGAGCTCGCGTGCAGCGGTGCCGTGGTCCGAGACGTGCTCGAGGGTCTCGGCCGACGAAGCGCTCGGGAACGCGTCATCCGCAAACGGGAGCCGGGTGATGTCCGCGACCACGGGCACGACGTCGGTGGCGTGTCCGGCGCGGTCGGCCCGGGCCGCAACCACCGCGAGGGACCGCAGCGAGGCGTCGGCGGCGATCACGGTGGCGCCCCGGCGGGCCAGGGTCAGGCTCATGGAACCGACCCCGGCGGCGCACTCGAGGTGGAGCCCGAGGTCGGGGACACGGCGCGCGATGGCGCCTTCGAGTCGGTCCTCTCTGTGGGCGTGCCGCGGTCCGAAGAACTCCGGATCGGCTCCCCACTCGGCCTTACCCATGATCGAGACCCGTTGCCACGTGATTCAGCGGTTGATGATCTTCCGCGCGACCTGCTTGACCGGCAAAACCCGGTCGAGTGAGTGCCCGATCCGGATCAGCTGGTCCACGACCACCGCCTTTCCGCTGGTGTTCTTGTAGCACTCCCCGCACCGGGGCAGGGTGTCGAAGTCGCGCGCCTTGAACGCCTCCATGAGCTCGGGAATCCGATCCGAGGCGAGGATCTCGCGCACCGATTGCGCCTTCAGGTCACCGATCGCCTGGGCCCCGTCGTAGTCGTAGCAGCAGTGGGTGACGCGGCCGTCCGACAGCACCACGAACCAGCGGAAGGGGTAGCCCTGAAAGCAGCCGTAGTACTGCTCGTGGAGGTCGGTCTCATCGGTCGTGTCGAGGCCCTCGCAGGTCTTCTCGATGACCTCGGCCTGGGGGTAGCGGTCGAGGTCGAAGAACCGTTCGAAGTCGGCGACGGTTTCGTCGGCGGTCTTCCGCGACACCATCTTCTGGATCTCGACCCGGATGTCGCGGCCGCGGGACTGCTCGAGGAAGCTCCGGATGTTGGCGACCACCTGGTCGAATCGCCCGCCGCGTCGGATCTCCGGGTAGACCTCGGGTCGGACGGTGTCGACGCACAGCCGGATGCGCTCGAGGGAGGTTCGGAGCAGCTCGCGGCCGTAGCTGGCATCGAGCATCATGACGTTGGTCGAGACGCCGGCGCTGGGAAACAGGTCGATCGCCTCGGCGAGCCGCGGGTAGAGCAGCGGTTCGCCCATCTCGTGCAGCCAGCGGACGCGGAGACCGTTGTCCTCGAAATCGGCGGCCACCTTCTCCACCAGCCACCACGGCATGTCGTCCTCGGGTCGTCCCAGGTTGCCCATCGGACACATGCCGCAGCGCAGGTTGCAGCGGCTGGTCAGCTCGACGCCGATCTTGGCGGTGCTCGGATCGAGAATCGGTCTCACGACCGGCAGTGTACCACGGAGCCGGTCGCGGATTGCCGCTTTGTCGTCGAGTGTTGAAACCGCTCGCGGGGAGGGTCGAGCCGAGCGAGATTGGTACTATTTCGGCGATGGCGGACCACCCCCAACCGATCTGGGTCGACACTGATGACGGCATCGCGGCGGTCGCCGACGCCTGCGCGAGCCAGGGGTCGATGGCCCTGGACACCGAGGCTGACTCGCTGCACTCCTACTTCCACAAGGTCTGCCTGATCCAGGTCACGGCCGACGGCGCGGACTTCGTGATCGATCCGCTGGCCGTCGAACCGGACGAGCTGGCACCGTTGTGGCGGTTGGTCGAGGACGCCGCGGTTCCGGTCCTGATGCACGGTGCCGACTACGACCTGCGGGTGCTCGACCGCGATTACGGGGTTCGGATCCGCGGCCTCGTGGACACTCAGATCATGGCCCAGCTACTCGGCGAGCCGAAAACCGGGCTCGCCGCCCTGCTCGACAACGAGCTCGGCGTCACCCTCGACAAGCGACATCAGCGCGCCGACTGGGGCCGGCGGCCGTTGACCCGTTCGCAGATCACGTACGCGGCGGCCGACACCGCGTACCTGGTCGACCTGGCACGGGCGCTCCGCACGCGGCTCGAACAGCTCGGCCGCTGGGGTTGGGCGGTCGACGAGTTCGCCCGATTGGAGCAGGTCCACTACGTCGCTCCGGAGCCCGACCCGTGGGCGTTCGAGCGCGTCAAGGGCGTTCGCGCGCTGCGCGGTGCGGAGCGGGACCGGGCCTACACGCTGTACCAGTGGCGCGACCGCGAGGCGCAGCGGCTCGACACGCCGCCGTTCAAGGTGCTCGGCAACATGCCGCTGGTCGAGCTCGCCCGAACCGCCCCGGAGCGCCAGGCCGAGCTCGCCGAGGTCGATCAGCTCGGCCCGCGGTTCGTCCGCCGATGGGGCCGGGACGTGGTGCGTGCGCTGCGTCGACCGGAGGCTGCGCCGCAGCGGCGGCCGAGCCGGCGCAGGTCAGATCTGGCTCCGCGAGCGGTCCGTCGGCTGAAGCGGCTGACCGCGGCCCGCGACGAGATCGCCGCCGAGCTCGGCCTCGATCCCGGTCTGGTGTGTGCGCGGGCCTGCGCCACGGCGGTCGCCGAGCAGGAGCCGGTGCCCGGCTCGTCCGACGAGTTGGCGGACGCGGGGCTCACCGGGTGGCGCCTCGAGGTGCTCGGCCGACGTTTCCTGGCGGTGCTGACGGACGACTGACGATGGCCCATGCGCCGGGCGTGCTACTCTGCGCCGTCACGATCGGCGCGAAATCAACCCGGATCGAAACGAGCTCGGAGGCAGGATGGCACTGAGAGACGAGACCCTCGGCTTCATCGGCTGCGGCATGATGGGTGAGGCCATGATCAAAGGTCTGCTGCGCGAGGATCTGGTCGACCCGCGGCAGATCATCGCCAGCCATCCCCGGGCGGAGCGCTGCCTCGAGCTCGAGAACCGCTACGGGGTCCGGGTCACGAGCAGCAACCGGGATGCGGCCGAGGAGGCGTCCTTCGTGATCCTGGCGATCAAGCCGCAGTACCTGGTCGACGTCGTCGGCGATCTCGACGGCGCGCTGACGCTCGACTCCACCGTGCTCAGCATCGTGGCCGGCGTCCGCATGAACCGTCTCGGCGCGGACCTCGGGGTCAACCGCGTCATCCGGGCGATGCCCAACACGCCGGCGCAGATCGGCCGCGGCATCTCGGTGTGGACCGCCACCGACGAGGTGGGCGACGCCGGGCGGGCCAAGGTGCGCGCGATTCTGTCGGCCCTCGGTCGGGACGAGTACGTCACCCACGAGGGCGAGCTCGACATGGCGACCGCGCTCAGCGGCACCGGACCGGCCTACGTGTTTCTCTTCATGGAGGCGCTGATCGATGCCGGGGTGCACATGGGCTTCTCCCGGCGGGTCGCTGAACGTCTCGTCTTCGAGACCGTGCTCGGCGCCGCCGAGTTCGCCAAAGGCGCTCCCGAGCACCTGGCGAAGCTGCGCAACCAGGTCACGTCGCCCGGCGGAACGTCGGCCGAGGCGCAGTACCAGCTCGAACGGGGACGCCTGCGGACCGTGCTGTCGGACGCCGTGTGGGCCGCCTACCGCCGTTGTCAACAGCTCGGCGGAGAGGCCGAGGCGGTCGACAACGGCCGGCCGTTGAAGTAGGGAATCGGCCGGCCGCCAACCGTCGGCGTCGAGCTCCATTGCCCTGTCGCGAACCCGAAGACGGGAAGACACCAAACGAAACCGGGAACCGAGATCGGAATCGGCGTCGGATTCGGGATCTGAATCGGACTCGGGATCGGGAACGGGATCGGACACGGACGCGGACACGGACAACCGGGGCGGTCGACCGCCCCGGTTCGGTGTCGCGATGATCCTCGCGATCAGCGCCGGACCAGCTCGAAGGCCTTGAAGGCGGGAATCCAGGGCTCGATCCGATCGGCGATTCGGATCCCGTCGAGCCGCTCCATCTGCTCGGCGTCGAGCAGGGCCTCGAACCCCTCGACGTAGATCACGTGGACGTCGATCAGGGCGTCGCCGAGGTCGCGCCGTTCGATGACGAGCAGACCGAGCTCCGCGGGGTCGGGGGCGCCGCCGGCGAACAGACCGTCGATGGCGGCCTGGACATCGGCGATCTGCCGCTTGAGCGGCTGCTCGGCGTCGCGATGGTCAATCCACAGCACGTCCCAGGCGTCGACCTGGTCCGGGGTCATGTCGAGAAAGTTGATCACCGCGTGTCGGGCGGCGACCATCGCCGGGTGGGGAAGCTCGCCGGGGTCGTCGAGCTGGGCCGCGGCGGGGGCGGCGAGGGCGAGCACGAGCAGAGACAGCAACAGGCGTTTCATGAGCACTCCTTTCGCGTATCGTGTTCCGATCCCCGATGGTCACCGCAGCCTTGGACCTCGTGATCGCTCATGGGACGCAGCGGCGCGCGGGGAGGTTGACATGGCGCCGCCCGGTGGTTGTGTGTTGGATGCTGGATGCTGGATGTTGGATGTTGGATGGGCGATGGAATCGCTTCCGACTGCCGATTCCGATCCCGATCCCGATCCCGTTCCCGTACCCGTTCCCGTACCCGTTCCCGTACCCGTGTGAACAGTGTCCGTAACCACCTGACAGCCGCCGGCTGAACGCTGGTTCTCGATCTCGGCAATAGGTCGTGCACTCCGGTTCGCGCCCGCAGCATTCATCAGCTGGGCTCGGCGATTGCCCCGTCGAACGATGGTTGGGCCCGCGGCGAGTTGATGGCCGATAAAAGCTCGCTCCCAACATCGTTTGAGACGGCACATCCGCCGGCAACGCGCCCTCTTCTGGCGACCCACGACTCACGACCCACGGCGTCACTCTCACCGCCATGCGCCCCCTGCGACGCGCTGCGCTAGAGTTGTGCCGAAGGGAGCGTTGCCATGATCACCCTCACGGACACCGCCAGGGACAAGATCCAGGAGTTCGTCGACCAGGCCGACGATGAGTGCATCGGGATTCGGGTGCTCGCAGTCAAGGTCGGGCGCTACACCTTCCGGTATCAGCTCCAGCTGACCCGCGAGCAGGACCTCAGGGGCGGCGACACCCGGATCGAGCACGACGGCTTCGAGATCGTCGTCGACCCACAGACGGCCCGGCTGATGGACGGTGCGACCGTCGACTACATTGTGCTCGACAGCGGTGCGGGCTTCGAGATCGACAATCCGGCCGCGGACCCCGGTTGGGAGGACCCGCTGTACCAGAAGGTGCAGAAGGTGATCGACGAGAAGGTGCTGCCGGTGGTCGGCGCCCACGGCGGCTGGGTCGAGCTCGATCGGATCGACGACGGCACCGCCTACGTCAGCCTCGGCGGCGGCTGCCAGGGGTGCGCCAGCGCCGGCTTCACGCTGTCGGCGGGGATCGAGCAGGCGATCTGTCACGAGGTCGACGAGATCGAGCGCGTCGTCGACATTACCGACCACGCCGCCGGCGAGCAGCCCTTCTACCAGGACTGATCCACGTCGTGAATCGTGAGTCGGGACGAGCAACGGGGCGACAAAGTGACGGGGCAGGTGCCCTGCGCGCCCGGCAATGGCTCTTCCATGCGATGGCTCTGCGCCGCTGCGTCTCTGCGTTCTTTCCGATCGTTGCTATGAACTAACGCTCGACGCGCTCGACGTCCGCGCCGAGAGTCCGCAGCCGGTCGTGGAGCCGCTCGTAGCCGCGCTCCACCTGGTGGATGTTGCGGATCACGCTCTCGCCGTCGGCGCACAACGCGGCGATCACCAACGCCATACCGGCGCGGATGTCGGGGCTCGCCAGCTGCTGTCCGTAGAGCTTGGACGGCCCGACAACCACAGCCCGGTGCGGATCGCAGAGCACGATGCGGGCACCCATGGCGATCAGGCGGTCGACCCAGAACAGCCGGCTCTCGAACATCTTCTCGTGGATCAGGATAGTCCCCGTCGCCTGGGTGGCGAGCACCACCATGATGCTCGTCAGATCGGGTGGAAACGCCGGCCACGGTCCGTCGTCGATCTTCGGAATCGCGCCGTGCATGGCGTCCTGGACGACGAGCTCCTGCTCGGCGGGCACCACGATGTCGTCGCCGTCGATCCGCCAGCGGATGCCGAGCCGGGCGAAGCCGAGGGCGGTCATCCTGTGGTGGCGGTGCGGCTCGGCGTCGGTGATCCTGAGCTCACCGCCGGTGACCGCCGCCAGCCCGATGAAGCTGCCGACCTCGACCGGGTCTGGGCCGATGGTGACGTCCGCACCGGTCAGCTCGTCCCGCCCCTCGATCTCGAGCACATTGGTGCCGATGCCCGAGATGCGGCCCCCCATCGCGTTGATGAGCCGGCACAGCTCCTGGACGTGGGGCTCCGAGGCCGCGTTGCGGATCGTCGTGGTGCCGTTGGCCAGGCTGGCCGCCATGACCGCGTTCTCGGTGCCCATGACGCTCATTTCCTGCAGGAACAGGTCGCACCCGGTCAGCCCGGTGGTGGCGCGCACGACGTACCGGTCGGGCTCGATGTCGACCTCGGCGCCGAGCGCCCGAAATGCGTGGACGTGGGTGTCGAGCGGCCGGCGTCCGATCCGGTCGCCGCCAGGTCGGGGCAGTACGGCGCGCCCCCACCGGGCGACCAGCGGGCCAGCGAGCAGGAACGACGCCCGGATCTCCCGCGCGAGCGTCGGCTCGAGAGCGCGGGTCGCGAGCTCGTCGGCCCGGATGCGCACCCTTCCCGGCGCGTCCTCGGTGACGTCCGCACCGAGCGCGCTGATCAGCTGGAGCATCATCGTCACGTCTCGGATCTGCGGCAGGTTCGACAGCGTGACGGCGTCGTTCGCCAGCAGGCACGCGGCGAGCATCGGCAGCGCGGCGTTCTTGTTGCCGCCGGGCTTGACCGTGCCCGAGATCGGGTGGCCGCCGCGGATGACGTAGGCGAAGGACTCGTCGCCGACCGGGTCGTGCTCGATGGGTGTCATGGTGCACTCCGCCATGATGCTAACACTGCGCTCGAGATGTGGCCTGAGTGTGGCGGGGAAGAGGAAGGCGTAAAATCATCTGTCATGGCGAAGCTCGTGCTCCACGACCTGCGATCCGACAAGCGAGCGGGCGAGCTGGTGAAGCTCGTCGAGGCGATGGTCGCCGGCCACCGGCGGGTCGTCGTCTGGGTCGCCGATGAGGGTCGGCGCCAGATCCTCGACGACTACCTGTGGACCTTCAGCAAGCTGTCCTTCGTGCCGCACGTCGTCTGGCAGCCGTCCATGGGAGAGGTCGACGAGCCGGTGGTGCTGGTCGGTGAGCCGGGCAACCCGAACCGGGCCGACGCCCTGGTCATCGGCGACGACCTGCCGCCGGAGCAGTGGGCGAGTGAGTTCGACGAGGTTCACGACTTCATCCCGCCGGGCGACGACGGAGCGCAGCGTCGCACGTGGTGGCAATCCTGGCGGGACGCAACGGGGGAGGACTGATGCAACGTTGGATGGTCGGGCTGGTGGTTGGTGTGCTGGCGATCGGACAGGTCGGCGCGGCCGCGGCGGCCGATCCGGCGGCGACCGGTGTCGAGCTCGAGGCGACCGTGCGCGAGGTGTTACGCCAGGTGCCGTTGATCGACGGCCACAACGACGCTCCCTGGGCGATCCGGGAACGGGTCGCCAACCACCTCGCGAACTTCGACTTCACGGACACGACCGACCTCGATGACCCGATGCAGACCGACCTCACCCGACTGCGGGCCGGTGGCGTCGGCGGCCAGTTCTGGTCGGTCTGGGTCCCGGTCGACCTGCCGCCCGGCGATGCGGTGATGACCGTGCTCGAGCAGATCGATCTGGTGCATCGTCTCGTGCAGCGGTACCCCGACGAGCTCGAGCTGGCGCTCACCGCCGACGACATCGTCCGGATCCACGCGGACGGCAGGATCGCCTCGCTCATCGGCATGGAGGGCGGCCACAGCATCGCCAACTCCCTGGCCGTGCTGCGCCAGATGTACGCCCTCGGAGCCCGCTACATGACCCTGACCCACTGGTCGAACACCGACTGGGTCGACGCCGCGACCGACGCGCCGGAGCACGACGGGCTGAGCCCGTTCGGTGAGATCGTCGTCAAGGAGATGAACCGGCTCGGCATGCTGGTCGATCTGTCGCACGTGTCCGCCGCCGCGATGCGCGACGTGCTCGACGTGACCCGCGCCCCGGTCATCTTCTCCCACTCGTCCGCGGCCGCGCTCAACCCGCACCCGCGCAACGTCCCGGACGACGTGCTGCGGCGGATGCCGGCCAACGGCGGCGTCGTCATGGTCAACTTCGGCTCGTACTTCATCGACCCCAAGATCACCGAACGCCACGCTGCCTACAAGGCCGAGGAGCTCAGGCTCGAAACCCTCAACCCCGGCGACCCGCAGGCGGTCAAGGACGGCATGAAGGCGTGGCTCGAGCGCAACCCGCTGTGGACCGTGCCCCTGGCCGAGCTCGCCGACCACGTCGATCACATCCGCGACCTGGCCGGCGTTGACCACGTCGGTCTCGGCTCCGACTACGACGGGATCGGCGCCCTCCCCGCCGGCATGGAGGATGTCTCGGGCTACCCGACGCTGCTGGTCGAGCTGATGCGCCGGGGCTGGAGCCGCGAGGACATCGCGAAGCTCGCCGGGCTCAACATCCTGCGTGTCATGCGCGACGCCGAGCGGGTCGCCGCCGAGCTGCAGAAGATCGAGCCGCCGTACGAGGTTCGGATCGACGACAGGGGGTACGGCGCCCACGAGGAGACGCCCGGCACGTCACGGTGACCGGAGGCGGGACCGGATCCGGATCCGATTCTGAATCTGATTCCGAATCCGAGTCCGACTCCGAGGCCGATTCCGAATCCGAGACCGATACCGAAGCCGAAACCGAGGCCGATTCCGAGGCCGATTTCCGCTGTGAAGCCCTCACGTCCTCACGCCCCCTCCGGCAAGTCGACGTCGAGCCCGGAGACCGGCTCGGATCGGGCGTACCGCCGCAGCGCGAGCACGGCCTCGACGACCAACCAGACCGCGATCGCCGAGATGATCCCGCCGACCACGAGCAGGGTGGTGTTGCCGTCGGCGGCGTAGCTTCTGAGCTTGTTGGCCATGGCGATGATCGTGGTGACCATCATGAACAGCATCGGCAGCAAGTAGGGAAGGCTGAAACGTCGGCGCTGGATCAGGTAGAGCGAGACGACCAGCAGCGCGAGGCCTGCGAGCAGCTGGTTGGTCGAGCCGAACAGCTGCCACAGCGCGAGGCCCGCCGACCGGCCCTCGATCTTGTAGAAGGCGAAGAACGAGATCGCGCCGACCGCCAGCGTCGACGTCGTGTACCGGTTGCGCAGGAAGCGCAGCCGCAGGGTCGCGCCGATCTCCTCGATGTTGTAGCGCAGCAGGCGGGTCGCCGAGTCGAGAGTCGTCAGCGCGAAGCTCACCACCACCACGGCGATCAGGGTCCGGGCGGTCGCCTCGGGGATGCCGAGCGTGGCGACGAACCGGGTCGAGCCCTCGATGAAGGCGCTCATGGAGCTGCCCAGGCCCTGGATCGAGCTCCAGTCGTGGTAGTGGTGCTTCCAGGCGTCGACCGACACGAAGCCGGCGGTGCAGGCGAGCACCGAGGCGAGGCCGAGCAGCGACTCGCCGACCATGGCGCCGTAGCCGATCGGCCGGGCGTCGGTCTCGCGGTCGAGCTGCTTCGCGGTCGTCCCCGACGACACCAGCGAGTGGAAGCCCGATGCCGCGCCGCAGGCGATGACGATGAAGACGAACGGGTAGATCGGCGGCGCGCCCTCGGGGTGGGTGTCGATCACCGGCGACACGAACTCCGGCCGCAGCACGAAGAACCCGATGTAGGTCAGCCCGAGGCCGAGGTAGAGCAGCAGCGAGTTGAGGAAGTCGCGCGGCTGGAGCAGCGACCACACCGGCAGCACCGAGGCGAGCCAGGCGTAGGCGAGCAGGATCCAGGTCCAGCCGGCGACCGACCCCCACTTGACCGGCATCAGCGGCGACGCGATGACCACGACAAGAGTGACGACGAAGGCGACGGCGATCAGGACCCACAGGTTCATGCCCCGGCGACGGACCAGCCAACCGATGGTCAACGCGAGGATGAGGATCACCGCCGACGGCACGACCGACTCGGGGTAGTAGGTGGTCTCGGGTGTCGGCCCGGCGGAGAACAGCAGCGCGACGACGTAGGCGAAGACCCCCATGGCGAGCGCGATGGCGAAGAAGATGATGGCGTGCATCAGCGACTTGGCTCGTTTGCCCATCAGGCTCTCGGCGATGACGCCGATCGACATGCCGCGGGCGCGCGCCGACACGACGAGCGCGCCGAAGTCGTGCACGCAGCCGACGAGCAGGGCGCCGAGCACGACCCACAGCATGGCCGGCAGCCAGCCCCAGATCACCGCGATCGCCGGCCCGAGCATCGGCGACAGCCCGGTGATCGAGGCGTAGTGGTGGCCGAACAGCACCAGCCGGTGGGTCGGCACGTAGTCGACCCCGTCCTCCAAGGTGTGGGCCGGCGTCGGCTGGTCGGGGCGGAGCTCGAAGAGCTTCGTCGAGAGGAAGCGCGAGTAGAACAAGTAGCCGACGAGGTAGAGCGCGAAACAGATGACGACGACGAGAATTGGCGGCATGGACCCCCCGGGTGCGGTCGTCAGATTCTAGCTCGGACCGGGGGACCGTCACCGAAGCCGTATCCGCATCCGATCCCGATTCCGAACCCGAACCCGATCCCGTGCCCGATGCCGATGACAGCGACCGCGGCAGCGGACGATACCGCCTCGATCCCCGCGACTTCAACCGCCGAGCCCGAGCTACCCATGCCCTCCAGCTCTTCGACGGCGTCCGCGCCATGACCCGCCGACTGCATCACCCGAAGAGATGATCGACGCGCCCGCCGAACGAGTCGACGCCTTTGTAGCGCCGGCGTCCCGCCGGCGATGGACCCACCAATCTGTCGCGAGCGAGCACAAGAATGAAACTGGTCCTTGATCGATCCAACCCACAGCGATCGTTGGCGGGCGAGACGCCCGCGGCCACAAAACAACGTCCCAGATTCTCAGCATCGGTGTTCTGTGCCCGAACGAGCCGGAGACCCGAAGAAGGCCGATGTCGCAGGAACAGAGACAGCGGCAGGCCGATGTCGAAGGGACCGGAGCCGTGATCGTTCTTCTCGTCGGTAGAGCGCTTGACAAAGCAAATTGCGCGGGGCAATACTGTTCTCAGCAATTTCGTTGACCAGACAAGCACGTTTCAAGACGAGTCGAACGTTGCGCCGTCGCCGAGCCGACCTCTGCCGCTCCCCGCGGCCGGCTCCCCGACGACCGACGCGGGTCACGTTCGCCGACACCAGGGGTGCGGGGAGCCGGAAGGGGGACGATCATGCAAGCGAGGCGAGTCTGCGGAATAGCTCTGGTCGTGATGTGCAGTGTGGGGACGGCTCTGGCCCAGACCGAGTGGGTCGAGCACCCGGACAACCCGATCATCGGGCTGGGAGAGCCCGGAGAGTGGGACGATTCCGGTCGCTCCGCCGGGTCGGTCATCCTCGTCGGATCGACCTACCACATGTGGTTCACGGGTACAGATGGCGAAGCCTCGGGTGTCGGCCATGCCACGTCGGAGGACGGCGTGGTCTGGACGATGGATGCGGCCAACCCGGTGCTGACGGCTGGCGAGGCCGGCGAGTGGGATGAAACGGAGTTGTGGCTGCCTCAGGTCGTTTTCGACGGTGAGCAATTCCATATGTGGTATGCGGGAAGCGATGCATGGAACACCAGCTACCGCGGAGGGTACGCCACCTCGCCGGACGGTGTGTTCTGGACGAAGTACCCAGGAAACCCGGTGATGGATCTGGGGCCGCCGGGATCCTGGGAGGACCGACACGTGCGGCCCGGGGGCGTTGTTTTCGATGGCGAGACCTTTCATATGTGGTACACGGGTTGGGGGACGGGCCGCCCGGTCCAAATCGGATACGCCGAGTCGACCGATGGGGTTCGCTGGGCGAGGCGCTCGGAACCTGTGATTGCCAGCGGGCGAATCTGGTATCCAGGAGCTCCAGACATGTCATTGTGCAACCCGTCGGTCGTGTCCGACGGGTCGATCTATCACATGTTCTATGCATGCGACGGAAACAATGGCGGCTACGCTGTCTCGGACGACGGCTTCACCTGGTCGTTGCACCAGGACAACCCCGTCATTGATCTGCCCGATGAAAATGTCGCTTCGGTCCCGGTGGTCTTCGATGGATCCACGTGGCACATGTGGTTTACTCAGCGATCGAGTGAGGTCGGCGATCGGATTTCGTACGCCACCTCAGAATGCTGTGAGATCGACCCCGCATGGAGTATCGGCACGTACATCCCAGCCGCCGCGTACGCCGCCGGGGCCGAGGGCTCGTTCTACGAGACCGACCTGGATCTGAGCAATTCGGGCGACCAGACTGTCGAGTACCAGCTGCAGTGGCTACTGCGGGACGAGGACAACTCCGAGCCGACTGTCTCGGAGACCTTCACCCTCGGCGCCGGTATGAGCGTTCGCTACGCCAACGTGCTCTCGGATGTCTTCGGCTTGGAGCCCGACGTCTTTGGCGCGCT